>CAXUCT010000210.1:4323-7854 GCA_964249415.1 uncultured Bryobacteraceae bacterium
ACGAAACGTTGATCCGCATCCATGTACTCCACGTTCATTTCCAGAGTGGGTTTGCTAAAGAAAGGGACTGGGTTGGCGGGATCACTGATGTACTCGTCAAAGGCCCGTTCGCTTTCGCCTGGCGCGTGCTCACTGAGTAGGCCGTGCGCTTGCAAATAGAACCTCTGCGGCGCAGTGTGCGCAGGCGGCCACTGATCCTTTCTCCGCCAGGTGTTCGCCCCCGTTTCGAAAACATAAGCCTTCGGGAGATTCGGAGCCGGACCATTCTTCAAGTAATGGCGGAAGAAAGGGAGTTCAATCTGCTCGTGAAAGAACTCGGCATTGTTCGCCCCAAAAGAAATGTCGCCGAGCTTTTCACCGTCGCCTTTGTCCCACCCGCCATGCGCCCACGGACCCATCACCAGCGTCACGGCTGTTCCCGGCGATTGCGTTTGGATCGCACGAAACGTCTTGAGTGTTCCGGAAAGATCCTCCGCATCGAACCATCCGCCCACAACCAGCACAGCGGGTTTGATGTTCTTCAGATGCGGCAGCAGGTTGCGCGATTGCCAGAACGCATCGTAATTTGTATGGCTGATGGTGTCGGTCCAATAAGGATTTCGATAATGAAAATACTTCTTCTCCGAGTTGCTGAGCGCGCCCATGTCGAGATAAAACCGGTAGCCGTCATTCGTTCGGTAGTCGAACTCTTTTTCTGATTTCGGCATCTCAGGATTGCTTTGTTTGCCAAACGAACTGTAGAAGCTGAAGTTCGCGATTAAGAAGAACGCTCCATTGTGGTAAGCGTCATCACCCAAGAAGAGGTCAGCCATTGGTGCTTCGGGTGAAGCGGCAACTAGCGCCGGATGAGCGTTTATAATTCCGGCGCTGGTGTAGAAGCCAGGGTACGAGGTCCCCACCATTCCTACCTTGCCATTGTTGTTCGGGACGTTTCTTAGCAGCCAATCGACAGTGTCGAAGGCATCCGTACTCTCATCAATATCTGCCGGGCCGTGTGTCACATCCTTCTCGGGCCGCATGTCTACGAACTCGCCTTCAGACAGGAAACGGCCGCGCGCATCCTGGTAAACAAAAATGAAACCATCCTGCGCAAATGAAATGGCCGGCCCAAGCCTTTCTCGATAAGCGTTCACGCCATAGGGTGCAATTCCATACGGCGTTCGCGTGATCAGAATCGGATACTTTGCGGACAAGTCTTTTGGCGCATACACAGCTGTAAACAGGCGAATCCCGTCCCGCATGGGAATTCGAAACTCAGACTTCGTGTAGTGCGACTTGATGTCGAACTGCTCTGCTGACCAAAGCGCGCCACTGCACAAGGCGAGTCCACATACCGTGATCCATCGCGAATAGCTCATCTAAGATCATCGTAGACGCCGCTTGCCAACGCTAGCTATACTGGGCAAAGAAACGGCGAACCGTCGGAACAACATCGTGCTGGATACGGACAATCAACTAGCCCGGCTAAAGCAGCGCATTGCAGCAATTGACAGTCGATTCGCGGCGAAACGTAATCAGACCGCGGCTTCGCTTGTACGGTCGCCCGAATTCACCCGCAGCTACATCGAAGAGTGGTCAGAAGGGCAAGTAGTTGCCAACGATTTCGGCGAGCACTTCGAGACCGAGCGCCTCTATGCTGCCCATAAGCAGCATGGTTCCGCGGACATTGGCGCATTGGATGACTTGCCGCACTGCTTGCTGGATGCGCTAAGCGAGAACCAAATTCCTCCAGCGGAGCCAAAGCGCTGGGCCTTTCTGGACACGGAGACGACCGGCCTGGCTGGCGGGTCAGGCACCTACGCGTTCCTGATTGGCGTTGGACGCATCACGCCGGAAGGCTTTCGGGTGCGACAGTTCTTCATGCGCGAATACGCGGAGGAGCGCAGTTTGCTCGAAGCGCTCAATCAGCATTTGGCCGGCTTTGACGTTTTGATCACTTATAACGGCAAGAGCTACGATCAGCCGCTGCTGGAAACGCGTTATCGTATGACGCGCCACCAGCCGCCCTTTGCCCGGCTGGGGCATTTAGATTTGCTACATGGCGCCCGGCGATTGTGGAAGTTGCGCTTGGACAGTTGCCGCCTGATGCAGCTGGAGCAACAAATTCTAGGCGTTTACCGTGAAGGGGATCTGCCGGGAGACATGATCCCGTACGTATATTTCGAGTATTTGCGATCGCGCGAGGCGCAACGGCTCCAGCCGATCTTTCACCACAACGCCATCGATATTTTGACCCTGGCTTGTCTGACCGCGATCGTACCGGCGGCTTTCCGCAGTATAGATTCGGAGTCGCTCGCCAAAGTTGGCGTCAAGCGTGGCGAGGATCTGGCCGGTATCGCTCGCTGGTTGCTGGCCGCAGAGGAGCATGAACAAGCTCTCGAACTATTTAAGAGGGCCGTGGACGCGGGCTTGCCGGACCGCCTGCTATTCCGGGCGCTATGGGATATTGCGTTGCTCGAAAAAAGATTGGAACGCCCACACGCCGCTTTGCAGATTTTCACCGAACTCGCCGGTTGTGGGAACGAGTACCGTGTCTGTGCACTCGAAGAGCTGGCGAAATTCTATGAGCATGAGGAGCGGAACTATGGCGTGGCGCTTGAGTTCACGAAGCGGGCAATTGCATGCGAAACCTCGTCAGCTCTCCACCATCGAAAGGCGCGATTGGAACGACGACTTGCCAAGCCGCGAACTCGACGTTTGCTCTAGTTCACACATCAAGCTGATTTAACTTCGGTCCAATACCGATCGCGTAGACGTTGAGCCGGTCCAGGCAGGGCTTTAAACCACTCGCCGCGCGCCAGCGTCTCTCCCGTTGGATAAAGTACTGTGTTGTTACGCTGCGCCGGCGGCAGTATTGCTCGAGCGGCAGCGTTCGCCGTGGCCGTGCGCATCTCGATGGCAATATCGGCCGCTACTTTGGGCTGCAGCAGATAGTTGAGGAAGTCATAAGCCAGTTCCTTGTGTTTACTCTCGCGCAGAATAGCTACGTTATCCGCGTAAAGAGCGAAGCCTTCCACGGGAAACGAGAACCGCAGATGAGTCGAATTGTCCATGGCCACTTGCGCAACCTGGGCCCACATTTGAGCAGCCAGCACATCTCCCGCGACCAACTGATCCCGAACTTCTTCACTCAGATAGGCCCGCAACAACGGCTTCTGTTGAAGAGCTAAGTCCCGAGCCGCTCGAAGCTCCTGCGGATCGGTGGAATTTACCGAGCAACGGAGGCGCTTAAGGCACGCGCCGAAAACTTCCGCCGAATCGTCCATCATCGTGACCCGCCGCGAATAAGAATCGGTCCAGAGATCAGCCCAAGCGAGAGGCGGCCGTGACACCGCTTCCGAATAAGCAATTCCGGTTGCACTGTGCATGTAAGGAACACAGTAATCGAGATTGCGATCCCACTCCGGCGATCGGAATCTCTGGTCCAAATTGTTAAGATCCGCGAGCCTGTTGTGATTGAGCCGCTCCAGCAAGCCAAGCTCGCGCATGGGGGGAACAAAGCTGTTGGACGGGAAGACCACATCCCACCCC
>CAXUCT010000211.1:0-928 GCA_964249415.1 uncultured Bryobacteraceae bacterium
GGGCACTTGCGTGTCTGCGGGGAGCGCTGCCAAGCTAGCGGGCTTTTCGAGTGGGCGGAAACTTACAAAGCGATGGCGGCAAGCGGCACAGCGGTACCGGTGCGCCCCGAACGTGACAAGAAGATTCTTCCACGTTGGCAAGCGGTAATACTTGGCCGGCCAGCTACTCAGTTCGGGTCTGAGGCATTTCGCACACGTGGCGAAGGCGAGTCTGCACCAGAGCCAGATGTTTACCGGAAAGCGGTAATTACAACGTAGGCAGCGGAAGGGGTAAGTGCCGACAGTGGTTTGCCACCACTCCAGCTTGGAGTTGATACGAGAGCGCCGAAGCTCGGTGCTGCCGCAATTGGCGCAGGGAAAAGCCGACAGATTCATGCGGCGAATATCTCGGGGGGTTGGCGGTGAGTTGCGACATAATCCGCGCGATATTCCAAGAAGGCTCGCGTGAGCTTTTCGAGAGTTCCACGATGCTGACGCAAGGGCGCTTGATCAATCTCGAGTACCGGAAGCAGGTCGCGGGTAGTGGAGGTGATAAAGACCTGATCGGCAGCTTCCAATTCAGAAGGAGAAAGTTCACGCTCGGATACGGTAAGGCCCGGTAGACGGATTTGTTCGAGAAGAATAGCGCGAGTGATGCCGGGCAAGCAGCCGGATGCTTCAAGGGACGGGGTGACGACCTCGTCGTCATAGATAGCGAAGATATTCGCGGAGGTGCATTCGCTGACTTGGCCGAACTCGTTGAGCAGGATGAACTCGTCGAATCCGCGTTCGTGGGCCTCCTCATACAAGGTCAGGTTCTGCGCCCACGAAATGACTTTGCGTCCAGCGAAGGGGGAGGCGGCATGTCTACCATCGGGCACGTAGCTGAGCTTCACGCCGGGTCCCCACTCGTTTAAAGATGTGTAAACCCCACAATCAGCGCGGGGCC
>CAXUCT010000211.1:938-1620 GCA_964249415.1 uncultured Bryobacteraceae bacterium
CGCCACAAGATCGGAGGGGCGAGTGATCCGGGAGCCTTCAAATAGTCCCCCGCGGTTGCGGACGACCGCTACGCGCAGGGTGCAGTCCGACGCCCCGTTCGCATCGATCAAAGTAAGAAGTGCTTTTTGGAGGTCTGCGGGCGAAAGGTCGAAGGCAACCCGCATCCGCTCGGCATCAAGACTTATGCGCCGGTAATGCCGCTCGTAGGCGAAGAGCACACCGTCGGTGACGCGCAGAGTACTGAACACTCCCCAGCCGTTCATAAATCCAACTTGGCCAGGGGATAAGAGCGGCTCGGCAGTATCCCGGATCTCGCCGTTGTGAAGTAGGTACCGGTGCACTCTTCGTATCTTATCGGAATAATAACGGTGTGAACGGTTAGGAAATAGATTGAATCAAGCGGGCACGATTTCACATAGGTGTTGAAAAAGCTGGTGCAACGCGGCGCCGCGATGACTAACGGCGAGCTTCTCCTCTGGCGCGAGTTCGGCGAAGGAGCGTTGAAGCGGAGGATAGAAGAAGAGCGGATCGTATCCGAAGCCACCTTCCCCCTGGGGTGCGAGAAGAATTCTGCCGTCGGCGGTGCCAGCCGTTGTAAATAAGGCGCGCCCGTTCTGAGCGACTGCCAGAACACAGACAAAACGAGCAGCGCGGTGAGTGACGAGCTTCAGACGGCTACGC
>CAXUCT010000211.1:1630-7467 GCA_964249415.1 uncultured Bryobacteraceae bacterium
GAGACCGTTGTTTTCACTGTCGGTCGCCCCAGAGCCGGCATATCTGGCGGAGTGAATGCCAGGAGCGCCTCCGAGCGCGGCCACTTCGAGCCCGGAGTCATCGGCGAGAACCAGCCCTTCGGTGAAGGTCGAGTAATAGACAGCCTTGCCCATGGCATTTTGTTCGAAGCTAGTGCCGTTCTCTTCAGGGGGCGGAATTTTGCTGAGGCTGGGCAAGGGTTCGACCACGATGTGGGTTTGGCCTGATGCAACAGCGCAGAGGGAGAAGTCGCGCAGTTTGCCGGCGTTGCTTGAGCAAACGTAAAGGTGCATGCGTTCGGAAAACCACTCAGGCGGCGGTGAGCGCGGTGAGTGCCTGCTGTTGAAACGCTTGCAGCTCAACAATGCCGTTGCGGGCAAGGTTGATGAGCTGGCTCAGATCAGGATCGCCGAACGGAGTGCGTTCAGCGGTAGCTTGCAACTCGACGAACTTGCCGCCGCCGCTCATGACGACGTTCATGTCAACGTCGGCGCGCGAATCTTCTTCGTAGCAGAGGTCGAGCATGGGAATGCCGCCGACAACGCCGACGCTGGTGGCGGCAACGGAATCGAGCAGGGGTGAAGATTGCAGTACTTTGAATTGAACGAGTGTCTCGATCGCGATCGCCAAAGCGACATAGGCGCCAGTAATGGCCGCGGTTCGCGTGCCGCCATCGGCTTGCAGAACATCGCAGTCCACAATGATGCTTCGCTCACCGAGCGCACTCAGGTTTACGACGGAACGCAGAGAGCGTCCGATCAGGCGTTGAATCTCGTGGGTTCTGCCAGAGGGTCTTCCTTTGGTTATCTCGCGTTGGGTACGCGTCACGGTCGCGCGCGGCAGCATGGAGTATTCCGCTGTAACCCACCCCTTGCCGGTGCCGCGAAGGAAGCCCGGGACAGTATCTTCCACGGTGGCGGCACAGAGGACGCGGGTATTGCCGGTTTCAATCAGAACCGAGCCTTCAGCGGTAACCAGATAGCCGGGCTTTATC
This sequence comes from uncultured Bryobacteraceae bacterium, assembly GCA_964249415.1. GTDB lineage: Bacteria > Acidobacteriota > Terriglobia > Bryobacterales > Bryobacteraceae > Bog-105. The sequence continues at coordinate 2,644 of CAXUCT010000211.1, forward strand.
CTGGTAGGTCGTAGTTGGTTGGGGAGTCTTCCGTCGCTTCGCATAGTGAGGTGTGAGGGGATAAGTCAGCCGCCGGTGTGAAAACCGGCAAAGAAAAAGAACGCCACAATCGCGAAAATGATGGCCAGCAAAACGAGGCAAGGAATAGCGCCTTGTTTTGGCATAACCGACGATTTGGTTGAAGCGGCGGACTTCTTCTTGATCTTGGATGCGGCCATATTGGTTAGAGCTGCCGCAATACACGCACGGAGAGCGCAGCGCTGGTTATTTTTGTTTGTGTAATCTTGCGTGCGTCCGGTTGTTTGAGTGCCCGGACGTGATTTTAATTGCTGGTGCCCGGGGGAAGGTACGAGTGCCAGCGATTAGTTACTTTTTAAATAGGCTATCAAATGCGGCCCGCGCGTCAGTGGCGTTCCGCGGCCCGGCCAGCATGCTGGGGGTGGACTGATGAGATACGGGACCTGCGGGCGCGACATCGCGAGCAACGGTCACGCGCGGCGCGAACAGCTCGCAAGTGTTGGCTTGATCTTTGAGCGGGATGCGCAGCGGAATCGGCTTCAGGCATTGAAAGCGAGTAGAGGAATCAAAGTTCATGCATTGCTTGCAGCAGTGGAGAGCGGCGCTGCATTTCGGGCAGACGCCTTTAAAATCCACATCGGGCGCTAAGGTTACGGTGCAGTTGAAACATCGCGCGGCAGTAATGCTTTGAACAAGTCGCGGAAGCTTGGGTCCGGTAATGTCGAGGGATGGCTTCGGACCTGTTGGCCGGGGCCGCTCGAAGCGCGTGGATTCCGAGGGTCTAGCGGAGTCCTGATAACCGTTTTGCCTGTATTTGCGATCTCCGTCCATTGTCGTTGATCGGCTCCTTGGAAGGTCTAGTAAGTAATTGCCCGGTAACCCACGCGTGATGGCTTGGCGGGTACGTATCTGTGTTGACCAAGGATCGCTTGGCTGCCGGGCTAGTAAAACATGCGGGCACGTAGGATAAGGTGTACTTTCGCTGACTAGACGTACAAAAAGTGCGTTTCCAGTGTGGTTGATGAAGGGGTTTCAAGAACGCTGGAGGTCTCAGAAGAGAGGACGAGTCCCGTTACCGGAAGGATTTGGTTACAGAGCTCGCCTGCACCTGATTAGTATGTATCACGGTTTCGATCTAAACACCAGTAGCCAAGGCTAAATTGTTCGAGTAGTCAAGTGAATTTAATCAGAAACCCACTTGAGCAATGCATTACAAGGACGTGTAAGAGGCTCCTCAAAGTGGTTGGGGCTAATGCGAACGGAATAGCCCACGCGCCCGGTTTGCTGTACGGTGAAGTCGTTGGCGAAGACGACCTTAGTGCCGCTCTCATCGACGGGCACCAAAGGTAAGGCGTAAGTGCTTTCAAGTTGGCCGTTAATGCCGATCTGTCCAATGACGGCTTCAACGCGCACTTCAGAGGGCTCGAGACCAGCCAAATCCAGCTCGGCGCGGAGAGGGATGGCAGAACCGCTCATGACCTGATCTCCGGGGTTGGCGCCCAAGCTGACAAACTTGATCGAGTTCCAAGCTTGAACGATGCGGGCGTCCCACATAGTTTTCTGGCGCGCGGCTTCGAAGTTATCTTTGGACGTGGCGGTCCACAGGTTAAGGGCGGGCTGATAAAGGTCAGACATGTACTCGGCCACCATGCGGCCGGCGCTGAAGAGCGGGGTCACGTTAGCGATACATTTCTTCATGCGGCGGATCCATTCGGAGGGGATCTCCTGCTCGGAACGCAGGTAGAAAAGAGGTACGATTTCGTTCTCGAGCGTGGAGTAGATGGCGCTGGCGTGGATGTCGTCCTGATCTTCGGAATACGGACTGCGATCGCCGATGGGCCAGCCCGCCGACAGTTCAAGGGCTTCGTCGAACCAACCATCGAGCACGCTGAAATTTAAAATGCCGTTCATACAGGCTTTCATGCCGCTGGTGCCGCAGGCCTCCTCGCCGCGGCGCGGAGTATTGAGCCAGAGATCAACGCCTTGGACTAGTTCACGGGCAACTTGAATGCTGTAGTCTTCGACGAAGATTAAGCGCTTGGAGACTTCAGGATCACGCGAGAGGTTCACGATCTCCCGTATCAGCGCTTTGCCTGGCTGATCCTTGGGGTGCGCCTTGCCGGCAATGACGATCTGCAGGGGCATCTTGGGATTGTTAATCAGCTTCTTAAGACGGTCGATGTCGTGGAACAGCAGCGTGGCCCGCTTGTAGGTTGCAAAGCGCCGTGCAAAGCCGATGGTAAAGACTTCGGGATCGAGAACTTCATGCAGGCGCCGTATCTCCGCGAGCGATGATTTGCGCTGAGCGGCAGAAGCGACGGACCGTTCCCGAACGTATGCGACCATGCGACGCTTGCGTTTGCGGTGCATTTCCCAGAGTTCTTGACTGGGGATGTCATTCACCTGTTCCCACATTTTGGTGTCTTCCAGGCGTTCGCGCCAGTCGGGCTGCAGGTACTGGTCGTAGAGGCTGGCGAGATCCCCGTTGATCCAGGTAGGCGAGTGCACGCCGTTGGTGACAGAGGTGATGGGCACCTCGTCGACTGGCAAGCGTGGCCAGAGGTCCTGGAACATTCGCTGCGAGACATGGCGGTGCAAGATGCTAACGGCGTTGCGAAATGCGGAGGTCTTCAGAGCCAGGACGGCCATGGAGAACCGCTCGTTAGGATCTTCGATGTCCTTGCGTCCTAAGGCAAGCAGCTTTTCGAAGGGAATGCCCACCTGTTCGCAGTACAAATGCAGATACTCGTAAACTAAGCCGGGATCGAAGAGATCGATGCCGGCGGGAACCGAGGTGTGGGTGGTGAAGACGTTGCTGACGCGCGTGGCTTCAAGAGCCTGATCAAAGGTGAGACTGTTCTCCTGCATGAGGAGGCGAATACGCTCGATGCCAAGAAAAGCGGAATGACCTTCGTTCATGTGGTGAACGGTAGGTTTGAGGCCCAGCTTTCTTAAGGCGCGCAATCCGCCGATGCCAAGAACGATCTCCTGACGGATGCGCTTGTGTATGTCGCCGCCGTACAGTTGATCTGTGATCTCGCGGTGCTCGGCGGATTTGTTTTGGGCGATGTTGGTATCGAGCAGGTAAAGCTTTACGCGGCCGACGTCAATGTGCCAGACTTTGATGTACAACTCGCCTGTGGGAAGGGTGACGTCGACTATGATCTCTTCACCCGATGGTCCGAAGCAAGGCCGCACGGGCAGGGTGTAGAAATCATTGAGCGGCGTCCGCTCCTGCTGCCAGCCGTCGGGATTCAGAAACTGCTGAAAATAGCCGCGCTGATAGAGGAGGCCGACGCCCGCCAGAGCGAAGTCTTCGTCGCTGGCCGCCTTCAGGTGATCGCCCGAAAGAAGGCCCAGGCCGCCGGAGTAGATCTGCATGCAATCGAGAAGGCCATACTCCATGGAAAAGTAGGCGATCCGGGGAGTGCTTTCGGTGGGAGGCGCGGTGTGGAGATAGCTATCGTGGCGTTCGCAAGCGCGGCGGTAGAGGGAAACAAAGCGCGGGTCGGCGGCAGCTCTGTCCAGTTTCTCTTGCGAGATCCGGCCCAGCAATTCAATTGGATTGTGGTTTGACTCTTTCCATAGCACTGGATCCAGGCGGCGGAAGAGGGCCCGAATGCCGTGGTCCCAACTCCAAAGCAGGTTGTAGCCAAGCTCCGATAGTCGATCCAGCGCGGGAGGCAGCGCGGGGCGAACCAAAAACTCTCTTACCGGTTGAATGTGATATGGCATGCGAACTGCGGAAGCATCCTTAACTAACGTAGGTGATGAAATTCCAAAAATAGCAGAGCGGGCCGGGAAAGGTGGGAGGACCGCAGACCAGATTGCATGCTCAAATGGGAGCATGAGGGGGGCGTTGCCTGTCCTATCTTTCGTTTCAAGATGTCAGTTATCAGGTTGATGGACGGACGATCCTGGACCGGCTCAGCTTTGAAGTGGAAAGGGGAGAGACGCTGGTATTGCTGGGACGTAGTGGCTCAGGAAAGACCACGGCCCTGCGGCTGATTAATCGGCTGCTGGAATCGTCAGGAGGCACGATCCGGCTGGACGGCGAAGACATCCGGAAACTGAGTCCCATCGATTTGCGGCGAAAGATCGGATATGTGATTCAGGAGTTTGGGCTGTTGCCCCATTGGACAATCGAGCAGAATATCGCACTGATTCCCCAGCTGCTCGGTTGGCCGCTTGAGAAGCGGCGGCGGCGGGTTCATGAACTGCTGGAACAGGTTGGACTCAATCCTCAACAAATGGCGGGGCGGCGGCCGCATCAGCTTTCTGGCGGGCAGCGGCAGCGAGTTGGAGTGGCGCGCGCGCTGGCAGCGGAACCCGGGTTGCTGCTGTTTGATGAGCCGTTCGGAGCGCTGGACCCGGTGACCCGGCATGAGATGCAGCAGCAATTTATTCAGCTTCGGGAGCGATATCACGTAGCGTCCATCTTCGTGACGCACGACATAGCGGAGGCGCTTTCGATTGGCAGCCGCATTGCTTTGCTGGATGGTGGAAAGCTGGAGGTGATGGCGACGCCAGACGAGTTTCAGTACGCTCAGACACCGGTCGCGCAGGCGTTCCTCCAAACATTGCCGAGGGAAATGGGGCGCGGGCAAGGCACGTGAACTGGGTTCATGTACTTGCGATTTGCCGGTTGGCGACAGCAATGCCGGCCTTCGGAGCTACCGGCGAGCAGGCGCCGTTACCGGATCCGCAACAGCTGAAGCAACGGGCACTGGCCAGCATGAGGCAGTCCGAAAAGGATTTAGAAAAGTACTCATGCGTGGCGCGCGAGCAAGTGGATGAGCTGAACGC
>CAXUCT010000211.1:7477-7845 GCA_964249415.1 uncultured Bryobacteraceae bacterium
CGGCGTGAAGCGACACCGCTCCAAGCTGCAAGAACAGTTTTTCGTGAATGGAGTGCAAATCGATCACACGCTGGCCAGAGATGGGACGCAGTTAAGCGGGGAAGCGGCGAAAAAGGAACAGCAGCGGGTGGACGGGGCAGTGAAGAAGTACAGCGACGCGGCGGAGGCGCAGAAGGCGCAGTCCAAAGACGAGAAGCAGGTGGATATGTTCCTGCGCGCGCTGCGGCTCTCAAACGGGTGGCGCGAGCAGAGAAACGGACGGAGCACAATCGGCTACCATCTGGCGGGGGACCGGGGCTTTCATCCGGCAAAGATTGAGGAACGCTTTGCGCAGGCGCTGGTAGGCTACATGTGGCTCGATGAAGAAT
>CAXUCT010000212.1:0-3062 GCA_964249415.1 uncultured Bryobacteraceae bacterium
CTCAACAGTCCGGAGCGTCCACTCTGGCCGGCACTGATCGTCAGCGTGCTGATTGCTTTGTCCTTGGGCCGAGCAATCTTCGATGGTCGCGATGCCACGACCTGGAAGGATTACGAACAGATTTCGAGGAAGGTCGACCAAGTCACACCTGCTCGCGGCAGCGTCTACGCAGACGAACTGGTGTACTTCCTTACGCGCAGGCCTCCTCCACCCGGAATGGAGTTCTCCTACTCTCATAAACTTGAGCTGCCCCCCGCGGAGGAAGCGCTGTATCACGTTGTTTCCGAATCCGAACTCAATGCGCAGGTCAAGGCGGGGAAGTACGATACGGTGCAGAGCTGCAATGATGACCGCATCGACGAAATGAAATTGGTTGAGCTGTTTCCGAATAGGGCGGACATCAAGGATTGCAGCATCTTTTGGGGCAAAATTAAACCTCAGTCGGCAGCCGCGCCCAAGCCATCGAAATGATCTTCCGGCGCCAGTTCAGTGCGTCATGGCGTAGACGATGTAGTTGACGCCAATCCGCACACCGAGCGCTGAATACTTCTCGGGATAGCCGGGATCGTCTGCCCACTCCCACGAATCGCCAATATCGGAGTTGAACGAAATCGCGACCATCAGCCGGCCTTTGTCATCGTAAATGCCGCGCCAGCGAGCCACAAAGCCGTCGAGTTTGTGCCCGTTTTCGAGGTGTCCCGCCCCCACGACCTGATAGCGCTGGTCCAGATCGTAAACCGTGTGAAAGATGGGATCGCTATCCGGAATATCGACGATTGCCCGGTCCGGGAAGACGCGCTTCATGCTCTCTTGAAACACTTGCCATTCCACGGTGCCGTGGAAGTCATCGGCCATGAAGAAGCCGCCCCGCAGTAGGTAAGCGCGTAGCTTTTCGGCCTCGGCATTGGTGATTCCCCACTCGCCCACCTGCACCGCGTAGAGCCAAGGCCAGTTGTAAATCTGATCGCCGTCATCAAGGTTGACGATTTGCTCCACAGGCCGCACATGCACGCGAGTCAACCGTTGAACTGCCTCAGCGAAGTGTCTGTCGGCACGTGGAAAATCCTGCGTCCAAAGTGAGCTACCGGCCTGCCAATCGGGATTGTCGCGGCCGGCATATCCGTTGTTCCAGCCGGGCGGGTACATCAGCCGGGCGAATGCCCATTCCGTTTTGGCCTGAGATCCGGGCGGCAGAGGAATGGAGCCAAGGCGGTATTCGATGCCGGGATACTCGCGGAAGGGACGAGGCAGACTGCGGTCTAGCGCGTAGCCCGTACCCAGAAACGCCGCCGCGCAGCCGAACAACCATTGCGCTTTCCGGATACGCATCCGCACAGCCTCGCTTCGAGAATAGCATCGGGGCGAGAGGCTGTGCCGGGAAGGATCGGAGGCGGAGCGACACTGCGCTTAGTTTCCGGGTGGTCAACAATACAGGAGTCAACCGGGACACAAAGGCGTTCCCAGTTACCCAAACGGCCCGGTAATCGGCATATGGCGGGACGTCGCAAGTTGATGAACGCGCCGACCCCGACACCGGGCAGTCACCCGGATTACTAAAGGCCGACGCCAGTGGGCCACCGACCGGTGTACTTTCGGCCTTGCCGATCACCACGGGATTGTGGTGTTTTCCCAGACCGTGTACGTACCTGTCGGGCCGTCCGCGCCGAGCAAGGCAACGCGCACCACCTCGCGAGAGCCATCCTCCACAGATTCGGTTCCCGCATAGCCATTCAAGTTCGTCTTGGTGAAGGCCGGGGAGACTAAGTTGACCTTGATTCCTGTCGACTCCAGTTCAATCATCATGGCCAGCGTGATCGCGTTGAGAGCTGCCTTAGACGCGGGATAAACAGGACCATAAAACGAGCGGTATGGGAAAGCCGGGTCCGCGTTCATCGTCAGCGAGCCTACTCCGCTCGACACGTTAACGATGCGGGCATCCGACGACTCGCGGAGGAGCGGAAGCATCGCCTGGTAAACGGCTAGCACACCGAACACATTGGTTTCCCATACTGCGCGTACCTCTTCGAGTGGAGCATTACTCGCGAGGGTCAGTTTTGCGTACTCCTGGAGGGACAAATTGCCCTTGCTTGTATTGGAGATCGCCGCGTTGTTGACCAGCAGGTCGAGGCGGCCAAACTCTTTGCGGACGCGTTCCGCCGCGGCCGCAATCGAAGCCGCATCCGTTACGTCGAGCTGGAGAGCGATGGCGCCCGACCCAATCTCCTTGGCCGCAGGCTCACCGCGCGTGACGTTGCGCGACCCGACAAGCACCGTAACGCCATTCGCTACAAGTTCCTTGGCGACCTGAAACCCGACTCCTTGATTGGCCCCGTGACCAGGGCGACGCGTTCGTTTGGCATGATCTTATCCTTGATGAGACGGGGCAGCCTGCTATCCTTTTCTGGAAGACGGAACCCCGTTCCACATCATAACCGGAACACGATTCCGCCTGCAAGCCGTGTTCATGAGAAACCAACGGAAAGAAATCGCGAACTTGCAGGAGCTTCAAGAGGCGAAGCCTCGGGGCATGCGTGCCGACGCGCAACGCAAGAGGGGTTCCCTGGTGCAGGCGGCTACCGAGGTTTTCGCCACGTCGGGAGTCGACGCGCCGGTCCGAGAGATAGCTGAGAAGGCGGGTGTTGGACTTGGCACGGTGTACCGTCATTTTCCACGGCGGGCGGATCTCATTGCAACTGTGATGCAGACACAGGTGGATGCATGCGCGGATGCGGCGTTTGCCCTTGCGAGGGAGTACGGGCCTGGCGAAGCCCTTGCACGCTGGCTGCACCGCTTCATGGATTTCCTGGGTACGAAGCGCGGGCTTGCAGCAGCGCTCCACTCGGGCGACCCCGCCTATAGCGCTCTGCCTGGTTATTTCCTCGAGCGAATGCACGCATCGCTTGGGAAACTGCTCGATGCAGCCGTTGCAGCGAGGGCCGTGCGTCCTGGAATTGACGCCGATGACCTGCTGCTGGCGGTCGCGACCCTGTGCCGCGGACCGAACGGCGAAGAGCCCGCATACGCGCGGGAGATGGTTGACCTGCTGGTGGACGGCCTACGCT
>CAXUCT010000212.1:3072-4671 GCA_964249415.1 uncultured Bryobacteraceae bacterium
GCCTACGCTACGGAGCGAGCAAGCGAACGAGACACCCCTAAAGACTTGACAATCGGCATCTGTCCTGATAGGTCTTCTGGGGTCCGGTGATCGAGGGCAATTGACGGGCTAACCGGAAACTGCGTTCTGTTCATGTCTGTTGTGGGTGTCCGGCCGACGTTCCCTGTTCGGGTAAATGTTGCGGTCTCGGCGTCGAGCACTCCTAGATACATCTGGCCTGAGGTCGACCAGCGCTGCCGCTCCGCCGACCTCGTATCTTTTCTTCCGCTTTATCCAGTTTCCGCGAAATACCAAAATGGCGGCACAAATCAGCTATCGTTGAATCGCCGGACAGCCACTTCGGCGATGAACTTCAGGCGCTCATCCGACACTCGGCTATCTTTCCAGGGCATGGACACATTCTTCAATTCAAATGAACTGGATGATTATGCCGGTTGGTCCGAAATGTCACCCCAGCTCCCAGTCAATACAGAGCCGTCAGCGGCGCCAGTAGCCGGAACGGTAGCGATGGCCGTCATAGCGCGGCCCAACCCAATAGGCGCCCGCATAGGGACGCGGTGCCCAGTAGCCGGCCCGCCAGCTCCAGCGTGGTCCCGCCGGATAGTAGTATCCGTTCACCCACCCGTAGCCCGGGCCCGGATAGACGGGCGCGTAGCTGACCACCGGCGGAGGTGGAGGCGGGGCAGCATAGTAACCGTAAGCAGGGCCGAAGCCGACTCCAAAGAAGACACGCGGACCGGCGAACATCGAACTGCCTGCCAGCAGTAAAAGTGCAAGTAATTTGGTTTTCATTTTGAACTCCTCTCCCAACTGGCGCCGCGTATGGCGGCCCTCGCATACTTGTTATGCAACTTCCGTGCCACCCGTAAATGCTTGAATCTACTAGGCTGCTCAAAACTGCGCGCGGTTCTTGTGCACCGTCGCTGGTGGTTTTGGGCCAAGGTCGCTGGAGCGCCGTGGTGCGAAACGAAGCCAGCATGGGTTCGTTTCGCAAAATGCCCTGTCTGCTCAAGTGCCGTATAGAATGAGACTTCATTCCGGGAGGGTTTCCGGGTGTACAGTTCGATGCTTTGCTGTCGACGAATAGAGGTCGTGATGAGCGCAGTAGCGCTGCTGACTAGGCCCTGCTAGCTCGGGCGCAGGCGTCCTCACAACGGATGCGGGACTTACGTGCACGGGGGACGCTTTGGGCAACGTGCCAGCGCTTCAGACTTCGGAAGGAGAAACTTTGTGGCACTCCGGCCAAGGCGCGCCCATGTTGAGTTCGCCTATTACGTATGGACGGCAGTATGCCGATCCACGAGCAGCGGTGGCGTGGTGTTCGCCTGGGCAGTGCCGAAGGTTGCCGTTGAGCGGGGAGCAACCGCTCGGCTCGCGCAGCACTGAAGCGCCTTCACTACACAGCGCAGAGAGTTACCGCCTGGCGCAAGGACGTCATAGGATCTCGAGTTGGCACAAATTCGTGTGCGAAATAGCCCTGGAAGTTGAGGTCTGCAATAGCTTTTGCAATCGTGCGCCACTGCAGTTCCTGGGTGTCGTCTAATTCGTGGCGATCAGGCACGCCGCCGGTATGAAAATGTCCGATGTATTGAATGTTTT
>CAXUCT010000212.1:4681-7844 GCA_964249415.1 uncultured Bryobacteraceae bacterium
TCCATGATCTGCATATGATAAATGTCGTAAAGCAGTTTGACCCGCGGCGAGTCCACGCCCTTCATCACATCCACTCCCCAGGCTGTGTGGTCGCATTGGTAATCGTGATGATTGATCTTGCTATTTAGCAGCTCCATGTTGACAGTGACGCCGCTGTCCTCAGCCATTTTCTTGACGCGCCGCAAACCCAGGATGCAGTTTTCCTTGCCTTCTTGATCAGACAAGCCGCGACGATTACCGGAGAACGTGATTACATTCGGGAGTTTCGCCGCGGCGGCGCGATCGAGGCCCTCCTTCATTTCCCTTTCGAGCCGGGCATGATCTTCTTTGCGGTTCCACCCGTCGGAAATGGTGCCCGCGCTGTAGACCATCGAAGAGACCAAGCCATATTTCTGGAGCGTGGGCCAGTCTTCCGGCTGCACCAGATCAATGGCGGCTAGTCCCATCTCCACCCCGTTGCGGCAAAGATCGTCGATGCTCATCTCCTTGTAGCACCAGCGCGCAGCCGACTGTTTGAGCCGGCCTCCCTGTTGTGGCGCGGCATAGCTGTTGACGGCGGACATCCCGGTCGCAACAACGGATGCAGCGGTTACTTTGACAGCGGCGCGTCGAGTGATCATAAACGCTTCTCCCTCGCTTGGAGTCTAATGCATCTCACAGTTCACGGTTATGACGCGTGCTGCGTTCAATCCTCGTCTAACGCTTCAACAGCAGGTAGACAACTACGGCCAGCGCAGCAAAGAGCGTTATCACCCAGTAGAGCCAATCCATTCTGCTTTTCTTGCGTAGTTCTCTCATAGCGGCACAGCCTTTAAATCAGGGGGTGAATTCGACGCTTGCTGGTCTATCGGGTGGGAGCCGGCAGATAGAGCCGCCCTTCATCGGCATCGTAATCAAAAAGATGCGCATATCTTCCCCAGGTGATTAATGTCTCGAACTGCAGCTCAGCTTCGGATTGAGAGAAGTGTTCATCGAGGATGTCCATAAAGAAATCCTTCTTTACCCCTCCGCTCTGTTTGCTTTGCAATGCCTGCACCATGGTGACGATGAAGGGCACGTGCTCCAGAACCTGCCTTTGAAAGATTTGCCAGCTTCTTTCGACGTCGGCTAAAACGAACTCCTCGCCGATTGGTGTAATGTGCACTTCTCCTTCATGAAGGAAGGCAAATCCGAGCATGACGGCTCCGTCCACCACGGGTAAGAGATCATCCACCTCTAGCCTTAACTGCTCTGTAAGCTTCGGAAGTTCTTCTTTTCCGCCCTGGTCGGCAATAATCTCCAACAGGCCGCTGATCCCTCCAGCGCGCACGTGAGGAAGGCTGAGAAATCTTTGCTTGGCCATCGATGAGAGATCACTGACCTCGGCAGTAGGGTTGGTCATGATTCTGTAAATGTGGTCTACCAGGCCGCCAAACCTGGCATCTTTCGATTGCCTGGGCCGAGGCAGATCAATCTTCAGCTCGCCCCGAATAACTCCCGGATTGGCGCCCAGGATAATCACCCGGTCGGCCAGCATAACCGCTTCTTCGATATTGTGCGTGACCAGCAAAATACTCTGAGCGGGGAATGTACCCTCCTCCCACAGCCTGCCTATTTCGCCACGCAGATTCTCCGCTGTGAGCACATCTAAGGCGCTGAACGGCTCGTCCATCATTAAGATGTCCGGCTTCATGACAAACGCCCGGGCAAATCCAACGCGCTGCTTCATACCGCCGGATAACTCGCGTGGATAGGCCCCCTGGAACCCTTCGAGACCAACCATGCGGAGCGCCTGCAATGCGGCTATCTCGGAAGCTCGTCTTGGAGAGTTGCGCGCGTACAATCCGAGTTCTGCGTTCTCGAGCACTGTAAGCCAAGGCAGCAGGGCGAAACTCTGAAAGACCATCGCCACCCCGGGGTTCGGACCTTGCAGCTCTTTGCCGGACGCGAAAACAGTGCCTCTACTGGCCCGAATTAGGCCGGCGAGAATTCTCAGGAGTGTACTTTTGCCTGAGCCGCTGCGTCCTAACAGAGCCACAACTTCTCCGGAGCGAATGGTTAAATTGATGTTCTCGAGTACCGTCAGTTCACCTGTGGGAACCGGAAAGCTTTTATCTATATGCTCCCCTCGTAAGAGCTCGGCGCGGCTTCCTTTAGCGACGACCAGATTTTGCGTCTGTGAAGGACTGATATTCATGCAATCCGGTATTTGCTTTCCGCCAGGCGATAGAGCCTTCGCCAGAGCAGCCGATTGAAAACCACGACAAAGGTACTCATCATTCCCACGCCGAGGACAATTCTAGGCCAATCCCCTTTAGCCGTTGCTTGGGCAATGTAAGCGCCTAAACCTGCCGCGACAAGGTTCGTATGACCCCAAGAGACCAATTCAGAAACAATGCTGGCATTCCAGGCTCCGCCGGATGCAGTAATGGCACCTGTTACCCAAGAAGAAAATATTCCTGGACCGACGAGCGCCTTCCATAAGCGTAAGTCGCGTAGACCGAAGCTGGCCGCCATCTCGCGTAGATCATTGGGAATACTTTGCGCCCCACCAATGATGTTGAAGAGCAAGTACCACTGTGCTCCTAACGCCATCAGAAAGATGCTTCCCCAGTTCAGGCTTACGCCAAATCTCAAGAACAGAACAGTTGCTAAAGGAAACACAAAGTTTGCGGGGAACGACGCAAGGACCTGCACCACGGGTTGTGAGATTCGAGCCAACTTCGGCGTAAAGCCGATTGCACCGCCGATGGGCGCCCAAATGACTGTACTCGTGAAAAGAAGGAACAGGACACGCCCCGTAGTTGCCAGGCCTAGAAGCGCGGCATGTGCCACTTCAGCGGGGCTCACCTCTTTTGAAACGAAGCGCACTGTGGCGGCAGCTAAGACAGCCGTAGTGACGAGCAATACGCCATTGAATAATCCACTATTTCGGTGCTGTGCTGCCGGAGCTGAAGCAGGGGCCGGTAATCTATTATCTCGGCTGAGAAATCGATCCACACCATCGGTTAGAGGTTGGAACAAGTCCTTTATGTACCAGGGCCACCGCGCAGCCTTCCACAGGTCGTTCACCCAAAAGTGAGAGGGTTCTCCGACGTTCGAATCCAGCTTGTATCGATCGGCAATGGTGACCAAAGGTCTCCAGAAAAACTGATCGATAGCCACAATGAGCACGATCATCGTT
>CAXUCT010000213.1:0-7458 GCA_964249415.1 uncultured Bryobacteraceae bacterium
GTAGGGGAGACTCCACAAAGGAAAGCGGGCTCGGCTACATGCGCAATCTCTTGGACCTATCAGACAAAGTCGCCTTAATCACCGGCGCTTCTTCGGGCATCGGAGCCGCAACCGCCCAGCTATTCTCAGATCTTGGCGCTCGCGTTGCCATCGGCTACAGCCGCAACGCTCAAGGTGCCGATGAATTAACCTCGCGCATCCGCAAATCTGGAGCAGAGGCCATCTCCATCCAGGCCGATGTGTGTCAAACCACTGAGATCTGGAGAATGATGTCGGAGACAGTCGCTCAACTCGGCCCCATAGACGTCTTGGTAAACAACGCTGGGTCTCTCATCGAGCGGCTCAGTCTTCTCAAGATGACGGAAGAGCTCTGGGACGACGTCATGAACCTGAATCTGAAAAGCGCCTTGCTCTGTTCGCAAGCCGTCGCGCCGTCTATGATCGAACGCAAAAGCGGTTCTGTCATCAACATCGTTTCTATTGCCGGACGCAACGGCGGCGGCCTCGGTGCGGGCGCGTACTCCACCGCAAAAGGCGGTCTCATCACCCTCACCAAGTCGCTTGCAAAAGAGCTCGCGCCTCACAACGTTCGCGTGAATGCCGTTTCTCCCGGCGTCATCGACACGCCATTTCACGAAGTATTTTCTACGCCGGAGATGATCGCCGGCTTCGTCAAAAGCATCCCCCTTGCACGCGTCGGCACTTCAGAAGAAATCGCCGCAACCATCGCGTTCCTCGCGTCCGATGCCGCCAGCTACATCGTCGGCGAAACGGTAGAAGTCAATGGCGGTCAGCTCATGCTGTAGACTGCGCAACCCGGCATTTAGGTAGTGAGTCCGTTTGAAGAGTCTCTAGCTTCGTTGGAGTCGATGCACTCTCGTCACTATTCCCTCTGACACTTCGATTCAGGCATGTCTTCGTAGGCCGAGCCGGGCTTTCCGCCCTGACATTTCGGAAAGCGTCGCTCGTGAACGTCCGTCAAATTAGCTCCGTAGACCTCACCGCAAAGACCATACCCGATTTGAATGATCGCGGAATTATGGTCCGTCCGTGGCAATGTTGTTTTTCTGATCACGACCTGAGAATTCCTGTTTACATAGCAGAGCTTTGTAGTATCTGGCACTAATTACCTCCACGAGTTTTTAATGCTGAGAATCTGGACTGGCGTTGTAAGCTTTCCGAAGCGCCGTCAAAATATTGCTTTCGGCTTCCTCGTAGGTTGATCCATGATAGATTGCGACCGCGACCTGCACGACCTCCACGATTGGAAGATTCAAGTTGGCAGAATGGGCGTAGATCTAATCGATCTGTTTAGCCATTTCGCCGCGCGAGAAAGCCGGAGCGCTAAAGGGCTTCTCAACGTTGCTGTGCACTGCTTCCGACCTTTTTCCTTCTGCTAGATCGGCGCGCGCCTCGCAGTAAATTAACCGTCGTACAGGCCAGCAAGGAACAACACCTTTCTAGTAAGGTCCAACGATTGCCAAACTCGACCATTAAGGAATGTATTCGTCTCCAGCCCTGGTCGCTCTCCAGCTTCGGAACTTGTTCTTACGAATGCCGCGACGCCGATTGCCAAGGCCCGTCTGGTTAGTTTTGTCATATTGATGAGCCGAGTTCGCGCTTCAGGTTCTCTCGTTCCTCGTCCGTTGCGGCCCGCGTGGAGTCGCAATAAACGCAATACATTTTGATTTCGTTCTGTTGCTCCAGTTGTTGTTTTATGTCGGTTCGGGTCCATCCGCTTTGCGTCATCGGCTCATTGAAATGAGCACAATTTGAATTCAGACAGGGCGCCCCAAAACCAAATGGCTCCGTTTTCATGGCATAATCCTATCCTGCCTACCCGTTCAAGCAGGGACCACTATTTTACACAGTAGCGAAGCGAGTAGTAGAGCAAGCCATCGGGGAACAGTGGGACGGTAAACCTCTGCCGGATAAGGATGGTGGCAAGAATCCGGCTGCTGTAGCGCTTGGGAAACTTGGTGGCGCTAAGGGCGGCGCAGCACGGGCGGCAGCGCTATCACCAAAGAAGCGGTCTGCGATTGCTAAAAAGGCCGCTGAGGCTCGCTGGAGCACTCGGCGTCCGGCATAGCCAACAGGAGCGTTGTATTTTTCTTGGGGAAAGCTCGTTCGACCATTCGGTAGAACAGGTCCCATCGTTCGAGACCCGCATAAATCCGATAAGTGCGTACAGATGCTGGGCGAGAGCAGGGTGCCCGACATCTTCAGTGAGCCACTGGTGATGTTTACTCGTCCGGTTCCGTGCTCACTGTTAAACCGAAATCGACCAGATCAGCAGTTTCAAACTGACCCACTAACGGCTTCTACGGCGTGCGCGTGGCTTTGTAAGTGCCGCTGTACTCCTGGAACGCCCACTTACCCGTCAGCGCGTCAGCTGCCAGTTCGCCAGTTATCTTCATAGTGCCCGGCCCCACTTCGTCTGAGTTCATAGGGAACTCCAAATTCAGCTTGCCGTCGCTAAACGTGCCTTTCACATCGTCTTTGGCGAACTTGCCTGTTACCTTCTTGCCGTCCTGTTGAAAATTCGCATCCATAGTGCGGTCCCCGCCCTCGGTGTCCAATACGAAATGCCACTTGCCCGCGACTGTTACCGCCGCGTCCTGAGCCATCGCCACCGCCGCTACCATCACGCAAATAAGCGTCAGCGAGAGCGCGGTCACAACCATTGCACGGTTCCATCTCATACAAAAGCCTCCTATTGTGCTGCTCACATCGTACCCTGCCCTATTGCGCATGCGACAAGAAAGCTCGGTAGCTCTTCGTGTAGTCTTCTTCTATGCAGCGATTTCTTATGCAACGCCCTGTGGCTTTACTCTTCTTCAGTGCCGCCCTCCTCTCCGCTCGTGGTCCCTCCGAGCAGTGGAAGAAATTGTTCGACGGCAAAGATCTAACCGGCTGGAAGCACGTCGGACCCGGTGAAATGAGCGTCGAGAACGGCCTCATCGAAACGCACGGCGGCATGGGGCTGCTCTACTGGACCGGCAGCAAACTGGGCGACTGCGTAATCCGCGTCGTCTACAAAATGCGCGACGAGAACGACAACTCCGGAGTCTTCGTCCGCATACCGGTCGTTCCCTTGGAGCCTTGGATGCCAGTCTACTACGGCTATGAGGTGCAGGTCGATAACGTGGCTCCCGGTGAAGATGAATATCACGTCACTGGCACTCTCTACTCGTTCACCAAGCCTCTTGCTCGCCCCGGCAAGCCGGGCCCTGAGTGGAACACTATGGAAATCACCCTCGATGGACCGCGCACGGTCGTGACGGTCAACGGTGTGAAGGTAACCGACTACACCGAGGGCGAGCCAACTCCGCCTAAGAAGCTGACATTCGAGCCCGAACGCGGACCACGTCCCACCTACGGCTACATCGGACTGCAGAATCACAGCAAGGACGATGTCGTGTTCTTTAAGGAGGTATCCGTCCGAGCGCTGAAGTCCTCCGCCACAGGCGAGTAACCACTCCCGGGTCTTACGACCGCCGCGCCCAGCCGGCCTCGCGCGCGCTACCTGCCCTTCGTGTCCTCTGGGCTCGACCAGCCTTCCACCGTACGCGCCAACATTGCGTCCGAGAATACGTTCTGCGCCAGCACCAGCGCCCCGGCAATCCCCGCCTTGCTTCCTAGCCCCGGAGGTTGGATATACTCCTCCAAGTCCTCCATCACTTCCCTGCGCCGAATGTACCCATTCAGCAGCGCTGAGAACTCCCCCCGGATCAACGGAAAGAGATGCGCTTGCTGCATCACGCCGCCCCCCAGCAGGATGCGCCTTGGACACAGCGTTACGGTCAGGTTGGTTAAAGCCAGCGCCAGGTAATGCGCTTCGAGTGCCCAGGCCGGATGGTCAGGCGGCAACGTTGCAGCCGGGACTCCCCATCGAGCCTCGATCGCAGGTCCTGAAGCTAATCCCTCCAGACAGTCGCCGTGAAAACGGCACAACCCTTCGAAAGGATCCTTCACGCGATCATGCGGAATGCGAAGGTGCCCAATTTCCGGATGCAGGAAGCCGTGGATCAGTTGGCCATGCGCCAGCACCCCTCCTCCAATGCCCGTGCCAATCGTCAGGTAAACGGCATCGCTCAGTTTGTTCGCCGCCCCCCACTTCTCCTCGCCCAACAGCGCAACGTTCACATCCGTGTCTAGCGCTGCCGGCACCCCCAGCGCTTGTTGAACCGCGCCCAGCAAGTTGAAGTTCTCCCAGCCCAGCTTGGGTGTGGAGGTGATGTGGCCGTACGTCGCCGATGTCGGGTCAAGATCCACTGGTCCAAAGGACCCAATCCCAACCGCCTCGATCCGCCCCCCGCCTTCAGATTGGAAGAACTTAATGGCGCTCGCGACTGTGATGTCCGGCGTCGAAGTCGGAAATTGCGTTGTCCTTACATCATCAGGACCGGTTCCCACGCCGCAGACAAACTTAGTGCCACCTGCTTCGATGCCGCCAAACATGCTCTTGAGTATATGCAAGTAACCGAGCCGCCCGCGTCAGCAAGCCGTATGTTCGACCACTCGCAACCGAGCTGCGCGCGTCAGCAAGCGGTGTCTTAAGCTTTCAGCTCGCTCAGCTTCTTCCCCACTGCACCCGGCCCGAAATCGATCTGTGCATCTTTAATGCTCAGACCAACCACCTCAATACGCCGGAGATCGCACGTTCCCAGGCCCGCAGCCTCTGCCAGCTTCAGCGAATTATCGCCGCGAATAAACGGCGAGCTGCCCCGCTCCGCATGCGGATCGTAGCCCATCACGGCCATTCCCACCGCGTCCACGCAAACGGCATTCCGCCCCGCCAGAATCACTCCGGGCGCCATCTTCTCTAATCCCTGCAGCCAAGGTCCTTCGCCGCCGCGCACCGTCTCAACGCCATCCACAATTGCCAAATCAATCGGCCGGATGCCGACCTGATCCACCGCCACGCGAGGAACCCGGTAACCCGGATCGCGCGGCGAGTCCGGATGCAGTTCCGGGTCTATGCCCGCTGGGGCCGCTATTGCTCCCTCGTGCAACATCGTCACGCGCTCCCGAGTCGGTCTTTCGTTTCCGCTCGGTCCGCAGTCGCCGCCATACAACGAGCAAGGCGTGTTCCCGAAGTTGTTCTTCATCGTCATCGTCACGCCCGCCACCCAGTGGTTCTTCAGCTTCGCCAGCGAAGCATACACATCGCATTCGTAGAACGCCGGGTTCAAGTGACACGCCGGATACGCATATCCACCCCACGGCACCTTCACTCTGACATACTGCTTATAGTTCCCCAGGTTCTGCACGTTCTCCCAAACCACCGGCACGCCCAGATCGTTAATCATGTTGACGTCCAACCCATAGCGCGCCCACAGCGCCATGTCTTGACCGGCTGGGAAGAAGCTCTCTATGATGCGCACGCGCCGCGCTCCGGCTTTCGCCAGCAGATTCACGGTAGCCGCCACCGTCCGGCCATTCGTTCGATAAGGAAGATCAGGCATCAGTGGAAAATTATCGGGATTGCCCGTCAGGTTCAGCTTCAAAGCCACCGTCTTCCCGCGCACCAGCTTCTCTATGCCGCCGATCTGCTCGAAAGCGCTCGCAAGCTGTTGGCTGAACTGCCCGTAGTCGCGGCAGCGCGCGATCGCCACCGAACTCGCCGGTGTGCTCAAAAGTGTTCTCGCGTTCAACTTCGGCATCCCGAACGCGGCCAGCGTTGCCGCCCCGGCGCCTGTCAGCATCTCTCTCCGGCTCAAAGCCATGTTTCTCGCGTCCTCTCCTTCATGCTACTCGGATACTGCTCCTGCGGTCGACCGCGATCACAGCCTCCAACACTTTTTCTCACCCGGCATTTACACCCTCGCAACCCAACACCGGCGCCACTTCCGCTATGCCGTTATCCAGTTCTTGCCACGGAGTCCCCATCGCATCGTCGTGAGATGTATTATCGTGGCGACGTGCGAAGCCTTTCTCTTACCAGCCCGGCAGCCAAGCGATGCTTGGTCCACACAGATAAGAAATCGCCAAGCCATCGCGCGTGCGTTGCCGGGCATTCTCTTACAAGACGATCCCTTTGCAAACTACTCGCTGCGCTTCCGGCCGCCAAAGCTCTCGCCGCCGAGCACAACATGTTCCTCTCGCTCAACAGCGTTCTCCTGAACGGCCGCGTCCCGTGGCCTGATTTCGCGCGTTTGGCTGCGCAAGTCGGTTTCCCCGGCACCGACGTCATGCTGGGTGCCGCCATGGAAGGTGGAGCAACCACCACAAATGATTTGCTGGCACAGCTCAAGGTAAAACCCGCCATCATAGATTTTCCCGTCGAGTTTCGAAAAGATGATGCCCTCTTTCAAGCCTCGCTAGCAAAACTCGACGAAGCGGCCCAATTCGCCGCCGCCATCGGCTGCCGCCGCATGATCACTTACATCCTGCCCTCGAGTGATACACCCAGAGCCGAACTCGAGCCCATTTACAAGGGCCGCTTCACCCAAAGCGCCCAAATTCTCGCGCGACACAACGTTAGACTAGGCCTCGAATTCCTTGGCCCCCTGCATCTGCGCACCGCCAAGCCCCACGAGTTTATCTGGCGCATGAACGACATGCTCGCTTTCGCAAAGCAGTGTGGCCCTAACGTCGGTCTCTTGCTCGAGTTCCTGGCATTGGCATCACGCGGGCGCCACCACCGAAGACATCATCAACGCCGGCCGCGATCGCATTATTCACGTGCACTTTAACGATTCGCCAAACCTGCCGCCCAGCCAGATCCGCGACAACCAACGTCTTCTGCCCGGCGAAGGAGTCATCAACCTGACTGGATTTTTACAGGCGCTGCAAACCGTCGGCTATACCGATGCGCTGAGCGTGGAAGTATTCGGCCGCACGGACAACATGACACCTGAGCAGGCCGCCGGAGCCGGTCTCCGTAGTTCACTCGCCGTCTTTCGTAAAGCCGCTGTGCCCCAGGGCTGAGGCAACTTGTGTCAAGCGCGTGGCACAAAAAGCGACAGCTGCGCCGGCTGCGGGCTCACGTCCTTTCGCTTCAGCGCCTTCCTGTCATCAAACACGGACCGCCCATCCAGACTCGCCGAAATCGCATGCTCATGCTCCACCACGCGCGCGAAATCAGCCGCCGGTTCGTACCGCTGCTCAACCGCTCGCACCAGCCCATCCAAGCGCTTGAATCCGTCCATCTTCTCCGAATGCCCAAGCTTCGCCGCATCCAGCGAACGCCGCAGCACCGCCAGCGATTGGTCGTAAGTCTTCAACGGCACCGGGAACGGATGACGGTCCTTCCCGCCCAGCGCAAACGAGAAACGCGCCGGATCCGAAAAACGGCTGGGCGCGCCATGCACCACCTCAGCCACCAGCGCCAGCGTCTGCAAAGTTCGCGGCCCCAGGTTCTCCGTCAGCAGCAGCGAAGCGAAATCCCGCAGCTGACGATGGTAGCTGACCGCCAGCACCGCTCCCAGCCGCTTCAGATCCACATTCTCCGCC
>CAXUCT010000213.1:7468-7791 GCA_964249415.1 uncultured Bryobacteraceae bacterium
TCGCTCGGCCGCAATCGTCAGCAGAGCGTCCTGCGCCGGTTTCGCGCGCCGGTCTACCAGGTTCAGGATCACGCCCCCGTTCTCCTCTGCAATGCCCTTGCCCGCAATTCCCGTATGTGGTTCGCTGATGAAATCGCGAACGGTCGCAGAGTGCCAGTGGTAGCGGCGCGCCAGCCCCGTCCCGTCATTCAAGCCCTGCTGCACGACTGCCCAATCCCCGCCCGCAGTCACCAGGAAGGAGTGAAGATAAATCTGGAATCCGTCCGCGATCGCGTTGTTGTCGATCTTTGCCGTCAAACGGCTCGCTCGAACCAGCGCTTCCC
>CAXUCT010000214.1:0-7782 GCA_964249415.1 uncultured Bryobacteraceae bacterium
GCGGGCTTACCGGGCACAAAGCGCCATTCCCGGCGACGGCGCGGACACGTTGCGGAGGTATGCGAAGCGGTGGGTGTTTCGGCTGCGCTACTACCGGTTTTACTTTCTGCCGCCGCTATACTTCGCGGCGTTTGCCTTTGCCGCGAGAAGCCGCGAATGGCGCTTTCTGTGGGTGCTCGCCGCGATGCTTGTGTTCAGTCTGGGAACCAATCTGTACCCGTATTTCTATCCTCACTATGTGGCGGCGGTTGCCTGTCTTTGTCTTTTAATTAGTGTGAAGGGGCTCCAATGGCTTAGCGCCATCAAGGTTCGGGGGTGGGCAGTCGGTAGGCAGGCTAGCCGGCTGCTTCTTTTGCTGTGCGCGGCGCAATTCTTGTTCTGGTATGGCCTGCATCTTTTCGGTGGTGAAGAGGTGTGGCCGGTGCTGCGGTACGAAACGGGGGACTTCATCAACTATGGTGACCCGGAAGGCCGCATTGCAATCAACGATCAACTGGAGAAAACACCTGGCAAGCAGTTGGTGTTTGTCCGGTATGGGCCGCGGCACGAGTTCGAGGCATGGATTCACAATGGAGCGGAGATTGATGCGAGCCGGGTGGTATGGGCGCGCGATCTGGGTCCGGTGGAGAATCAACGGCTCATTGAGCATGAGGCAAACCGGAAGGTTTGGTTGCTGGAGCCGGATGCGGCGCCGCCGAGACTAAGTGCTTATCCGGCTCAGGCTTTCGCGACCGGGCAGTAGCGATGGGAAAAGCGGAAAAGCGGACGGAGGCAGTAAACTCCGGCATGGACAGGATTAATCTCCCTCCGTCCGCATTTGCTGCATTCGCTCTCATTTGCTCCGTCCGCATTTGCTGTCCCAGGAATCACTCGCCAATCATTGATCAAAAAATTGGAGTCGAATGATTGCGGCTTGGCAGCAATTTTCAACAGTGTAGTACTGTAATGGTTGGCCAGCCAACCAATTCTAGGCGATGAGACAGACAAACGGTAAAACGAAAGCGGGAATTCTAGCCGCCGCCTATTCTGTGCTATCGCAGCGCGGAATTGAGCAAACGACGATCAAGGAAGTTGCTCGCGTGGCCGGGGTCGCTCCGGGCCTTGTCCATTACTATTTCGCCAGCAAGGATGTGCTTCTTCGGGAAGTTCTTCAGGTGGCTGGTGAGCGTTACGTTGCGTTAATTGAACAGATGCTTACTTTGTCACCGCGAAAGTTGGCTAGGGAGATTCTCCAGGAGCCAAAAACTCGCCTGGCCGAGGAGCCTGAGTGGTATCGCTTCAAGTACGAACTGCTAGCGCTGGGGCTACATAACGAAGCGGTCACACCTTCCGCCCGCATGATTCTTGAGAAGGGGCGGGAGTGCATCGCGAGTATGATTCACCGGATTACCGGGACTGAAGCGGGCGGGGCAGAACTCAGCGCGGTCCTCATGTCGTGTTTCGATGGACTGGCAATCCAGAAAATAATTGATCCCGCCTTTGACATCGACCGCGCGTACAAGACTCTCCAGAAGCTCTTTCGGCCTGTTTTGGAGGTAAAGGCTGAACCATAAGAGGTCTTTTCTACATCCGTTAAATGGTTGGCTGACCAACCAGGGCTCTAAAATGAAGGTTCATACAAGAGGAGGAGACAATGCGAACTTTTGAACTCCGCGTGTACACGCTGCGCACCAAAGAGGCGCTCGATTTCTACATGGAACGATTTATCCCCGTCACAACAAGTCCTCCGCTCAAATGACCGGGGGGGAAAGAAAAAACAAATGAGCACGACAACAAGCTTAGATAGTTCGACTTTGAGAAGGAATTCGCTGCTCTTCTGGTGCACTCTCGTGATACCGGTAGCTATCATCGGAATCGGCATCAACTTCATACTCAACCCGGTTGGGGCCTCAACTGCCTACGGCATTCCGATCCACGACCCCGCCGCCTTTCCTTTTATGTGGGTCAAGGGAATTCGCGACATCTTTTCGGGTCTCGTAGTCCTGTCGTTCCTCGGGAGGGGAGACCGGCGCACCACCGCAATACTCTTCGCCATTTCAATTTTCGTCCCGTTCGGCGATGGGCTGGTAATTCTGAGCCATCTTGGCTTTGCGCCGCCCATCTATATTCACTGGGGAACAGCGCTTTACATGATGATCGTTGCTGCGTTTCTTCTCAGAAGGAAGAGACCCTAACTTGTTCCTAGGTGTAGCTTATGGAGGAACTAATGATGGAAGTCCTGAATGTCGTTGCGATCATTGTCGCGGGATTAATGGTCGGAAGTGAACTGACCATCGCCGCGTTTGTCCACCCAACTCTTGATCGGCTTCCCGATAATGTCCATCTGCCAGCGGCAAGTGCCCTGGCTCGTGTGCAGGGGAGGTTCATGCCGTTTTGGTACATTCTTGTATTTTTGCTTACTTTAGCCGAGGTTGTAATCCAATGGCACCAATCTGGCCGCTTACCGATCTGGATCGCTACATCGGCCGTTTTGTGGATGTTGACGATTTTGTATTCGGTCACCGCCCTCGTGCCGATCAACAACCGTATTAAGTCCAATCCGCCTCCCGATTGGAAGATGTACCGCCGTAGATGGGATCTGCTTCACCGCTGGCGTGTTGCGCTCCTCACGATAGCTTTCGCGTTTCTCATCGTGGGAGTCGGTAGTAAGTAGACACCTGCAAGCTCTCCCTAAACGAGACGGCCGCGGCTCAGTAATTTTTGGGAGAGCCGGGGCCGTCGGGTAGCGGAGAACGGCAACCTTCACAAGCAAGTGCTAGTTCACGTCCGAGAAGGGCTTGCTGACGGGCGGGGCGACTGACGCCGGCGAGGCATCGCGAGGATAGAGTGCCAGTCTGGGCGGGGTGAAGTCGGGCTCCAATAGCCAAACTTGCCTATCGGGATAGTAGCGGCGCAGTTTCGCGTTTTCGGTCTCGCCGAGATCGCGCGCCATCACGATTCGGGAGGCATCAATATCGGCCGGGTTCCAGACCCATTCGTCCTGAAAGCGGTGCTGCGGCGCATAGCGAACGAAGATGAGCTGTTTCCCGGGATGAGCGGCTAACTGGGCCTGCACCTGAAGGCGCTTCAACGGGCCAGAATTATTGATGGCATCCCAGGTCTCGTACTGCATCATCGCTTGTGAAATGGGACTGTTCTCGAAGAGATGGAGACTGTACCAGAACACGAAGTGCGCGGCACAAAAGAAGAGGATGAGGCGCGCTGCTTCGGCACCCACGCGCACGCCACGGCAGGTGAACTGGTCGAGCCGCCGGAGCCCGGTCACGCTCACCAGGATGAAGAGGCAAGTAACGGCAGCGAGGTAGTGAGGAAGCAAATAGGGGAAGAGGTTCGTACCGAGAGCGAAGATCGCTAGCGTAGCGACGACCCACTGGCGGCGGCGGTCCTTCAGAGTAAATAGAAATGCAATGAGCGCGAGATAAAGCGGCGGCAGAAAGAAGAAGCGGTAATAGCGAATGCGGTACTCAAGGCGAACGAGAAAGCGCGAGAGCGTATCGGTGCCGCTGCCGTGCGTGAGCGCCTGCGCTTTGCGGTCGAGTTGTTGCTCCGGTGTGAGCGCGCGGTGCGGAGTGGCGGGTGATTGAATGGTCAGCGTTGTGGGAACGCCGTACTCGTATTGGCTGAGCTGCTCCGGCAAGGTGGTCCAGCGGCCGGTTACGGCTCTGTTCTGCAGCAGCAGGAGCACGATGGCGGGAGCGATTGCCAGGACGATGTAGGGCATGGCTCTTGCGAGCTTGCGCGCGTCGCTGCGATCGCGGAGCGTCGGGAGGAAAAAGAGCGCCACACTTAGGGTCAACAGAATCGATTCGAAGGGCCGCGGGAGCAGGTGCAAGCCCAGCCCGACGCCGAGCAGAAGTGCGTAGCGCCTGTGCCACGTTGCCTCCAACCTCCGGAGCGCTCCGAAAATGACACATCCAGCAGCGGCGGGAAGCGCGCCGCCCCAGTACGAGTTCATCCAAGCGTTCAACGGGCCAAATTCGATGACAGCGAGCAGGCCTCCGGCAAGAGCCCAGCGGGGAGTTGTCCAGGCGCGCAGCATCCAGTAGCAGAGTGAGCAGAAGGCCGCGATCGCGAGTACGACGCCGGTCCAGGCCTCGCCTGAAACTGCGCGGCCGAACGCAAGCAGCAACCCTTGACCGGGAGGATAGATAGAGCTGTAAGTCGGCTGCTGGAGAACGAAGAAGGTCTCGAAAAATTGAGGGAGCGGATGCGGCGGATTGGCCAAGCGGAAATGCAGAAGCGTATCGGCTTCAAGCAGGTGGCTGAACTCGTCGTAGATGTCCGGAGCGGGAACGGGATGGTTGGGCAGAAGCAGCAGCCGGAGCACGACGGGAAGAAGAGCGATGACGGCCATGCACAGGCGTTTTCGTTCGGCGAGCGCATCGGCGTATCTGCGTAAGAAAGGGCTCCAGAGAAACGTGGCTGCAAGGAGCAGTGCCGCCAGCGCGAAGAGGAGAAAATCGGCAGCTCCGAAGCCAAAAGGATTCTGCGGCACGCGTTTCAGTTCTCTCGAACGCCGATAGCGATGAGGGAAGTGGAAGGCCAGGGGAGGAAGCGATCGATGCCCCGCAAAGCAGGTACGAGGAAGTCGAACAGCCGCAACTGCACCCGGCTTAAGGTGCGCCTATGGAGGATACGGGAGTTGAGGAACCAACCGGGATAAGTGGCGCGATTGAACTCCCAAATTCGTTCCAGATGGAATCCGGCCGCAGCCATTTTGCTCTGTAGTTCCAGTTTCGAATAGCGGCGACGATGTCCCAGCACGTCGTCTAACGACCCGAAGGCCCCCATGCCTTGGGGAACCAGGATCAGGGCACGTCCGCTTGGTCTCAGGCAGGAGTAGATATTTTGAAGGGCGGAAGAGTCGTCCTCCACGTGCTCGAGAGTATTGAGACACACAACAGTATCGAAGCCGTTGTGAAAAGGGAGAAAGGCGGACGGGTTCGTGAGGTCGCAGGAAGCGGTCGTGAGATGGCATTGGCGCGGCACTCTGGTTTGAAGGAACCGGAGAAGTTCGTTGTCGATATCCGTCGCGACATAGCGCCTGTGGCCTGAACAGAGCAGGACGGTGAGATTACCTATTCCGGCGCCGAGTTCCAGCACGTCGCCGCGCACGAACGTCAGAAGGGTATCGGCCATCCATCGATTGAAACGCTTCGCGCCCGACATCTGGTGGAGCATTGTCGCTCCGGGACCGGCATGGATGTTGTTCGACACGTTTACGGGCGCCTGCATGCTCAGCCGCGACGCGATGCGCCCTAGACTAGTTCGCGGGCGCGATCTTTCGCAATGGTCGTGGCGATCTTCTGCCAGTCCTTGGTGCCTTTCGCCATCGACTCGGCGAAGTGCAGAGCTTGCGTAGCAGTAATCTTGGCGGGCATCGGCGGCTCATTTTCATCGACAACCGCTTCGACCAGCGCGGGTCCCTGGACGGCGAGGGCGCTCTCGATGATGTGCCCGGCTTCCGAAGGCTTATCGATTGTGAAGCCGGGGATGCCGAAGGCGCGCGCCACGCCGGCAAAGTCAATGGGCTGGAGATCACAAACATACTCCGGGTTGCCTAGGAACACCATCTGCTCCCACTTAATCTGTCCCAAGGAGTTGTTCTTAACGATGAAGATCTTGACCGGCAACTTGTATTTCACCACTGTGGCGAGTTCGCCCATGAGCATGGTGAACGCGCCATCGCCGATCCAAGCGATAACGGTGCGGTTAGGGTGAGCAATCTGCGCCGCAATGGCATATGGAAACGCGCAAGCCATGGTTGCCAGGTTGCCTGAACACGTGTGCAGTTGCCCCCTTAACGAGGGGATTTGGCGCGCCCACCAAGTCGTGTTGGTGCCGGAATCTGCCGCGACCAGCGCGTCTGCTTTCAAGCGCTTGCCCAATTCATGCGCGACCACCTGGGGCTTCATCGGCATGCCGGTTGCGGTGCCGCGTTTCACCATCAACTCATTCCACTCCTTCATGCCCTTTTGCGCCTTCTCCAGGAACGATTTAGTTTTCGCCTTGAGGTGCGGAATGAGCGCTTCGAGTGTTTCCACGCTATCGCCTACCAACGCTACGTCGGCTGGATAGCGCAAGCTGATTCGTGCCGGATCGATATCGATCTGGACGCATTTGGCCTGCCCGACCTTCGGATAGAACTCGATATAGGGCAGCGTGGAGCCAACAATCAACAACGTGTCGCACTCTTCCATCGCTTCCTCCGACGGAAGAGTTCCTAGCAGGCCAAGTCCACCGGTTGTATAGGGACTGTCGTCAGGAACGCACGATTTACCGAGAAGCGCTTTGATGATGGGGGCGCCTAACGTTTCGGCAATCTTCTCCAGTTGATCTCCGGCTTTGAGGGCGCCGCGGCCGGCTAGAATCGCGACCTTCTTGCCATCATTTATGATCTGCGCGGCAGCTTGAATTTCGGTTGGCTCAGGTTTGCGCGCGCCGCGAGCGAACACATCGGAGACATGGTTGGGCTTGTTCCGCATGGAACGCTCGTCCTTATTGAGCGCCTGATCCTGGAGGTCGACAGGAATGGTGATATGTGCCACCCCTTTCCGCGCGAGCGCGGTGCGAATGGCAAGCTCCGTAATATTCTGCGCGTGGGCTGCGCCCATGATGCGCTCGTTGAAGACGGAGACATCCGCGAACAGCTTGTCGAGCGCCACATCCTGCTGGGTATACGTACCGATGAGATCGTGGAATTGCAATCCAGTGATGGCTAGAACTGGCTGGCCATCCAGCTTGGCGTCGTACAGCCCATTTAAAAGGTGAATGCCGCCGGGTCCCGAAGTGGCGATACAAACGCCGAGCTTGTCTGTGAATTTGGCGTAACCGCAGGCCATGAAGGCGGCCGATTCTTCATGCCGGGTTTGGATGAAGCGGATCTTGTCCTGGTTCTTACGGAGCGCTTCAATAAGGCCGTTGATGCCGTCTCCAGGAATACCGAAGATGGTGTCAACGCCCCAATCTATTAAAGTCTGTACGATGATTTCCCCTGCCGTTTGTGCCATGAATGTTTCCGTCTTAAGTCCAAAGTTTAAGGCATGCCGCGTTTGCTTTGGAAAGCTCCGCGGCGCGGTTCCTCCATCTGCCTTCCGGCATACTGGAAGAGAGATCCTTATGGCCGCCACCTGGACGGCCAAAGCACCCCATGAAAATCATCGTTTCTGTGAAACAGGTGCCCGCACGCGATTCCGCGCTACGGGTGAACGGCGCGGGTACGTGGCTCGACGAATCCGATCTCAGCTACGAGATGAATGAGCCTGACGCTTACGCGCTAGAAGAGGCGCTGCAGCTTCGAGAGAAGCTGGGTGGCGAAGTAGTTGTTTTGTGCGCGGGACCCGCGCGTGTTGTGTCGACTGTACGCGAGGCTTTGGCGAAGGGCGCGGATCGCGCGATTCACGTGGAAACGGCGGAAGGAGGGGCTCCGGATCCGCTTGCAGCGGCGCGGCTTTTGGCTGAGGCCATTCGTTCCGAAGCGCCCGATTTAGTCCTGACGGGTTTGCAATCCGACGACTTGGGCTACGGCCAAACGGGTGTTGTGCTGGCTGAGCTGCTGGGCTTTGCTCACGCGACGATCGTGATGGAAGTAGAGCCGCAAGGCAATATGCTGCGCGTCAAGCGTGAATTAGAAGATGGCTGGTTTCAGCACGTTACTCTTCCGCTGCCGGTGGTGGTGACCGTTCAATCCGGCATCAAGAAGCTGCGCTACGCGACCCTAATGGGAAATAAGAAAGCGAAAACGAAGGAAGTGAGGACCATTCCCGCTGCCCAGCCGCAAAC
>CAXUCT010000215.1:0-7772 GCA_964249415.1 uncultured Bryobacteraceae bacterium
GATCGGTGGCGTCCTTGCGGATGAGCGCGCGGTAGATATCGTAGGTCCAAACCGTGGTAAAGGCGCTGACGTTGCCGGCCATTCCCGACATGAAGCCTGCTATGAGAGCGGTGATGCCGAGGCCGAGCAATCCGGGACCGCAGTAGCGCGCCAACATGAGCGGCAGTACCTCGTTATAGGTGTGGCCACCGGTGAGCGCGGCTTGCGATTCGCCGACCAGCTTTTCCGGAAGCACGGCGAGGGCGAGCAAGCCAGGCAGGATGACGATGAACGGCACGGCCATTTTGAAAGCGGCTCCGATGACGGGCGCCATTTTTGCGCTGCGCAGATCTTGCGCGGAGAGAACGCGCTGGACGACGAGGAAGTCAGTAGTCCAATAGCCGAACGAGATGACAAAGCCCAGTCCAAACACGATGCCGGTCCAGTGGATACCCATGGGATTGGAAGTGAACGAGCCGAGCCCGGCCCATAGGTGCGTGTAGTCCTGGCCCGGGAAGTTGTGATGAATGCGACCGACCATGCCGCTCCAGCCGCCGGCTTCGATGAGACCAAGGACGGAGATGACGATGGCGCCCATCCAGATGAGAAAGAACTGCAACACTTCATTGAAGATGGCGGAGAGGAGGCCGCCCAGGAAGACGTACGCGGCGACGGTGATAGAGGCGACCCAGATGCTGAAGTTGATGTCCCAGCCCAGAATGATGCGCATGACCAGGGCCATGGAATACATATTGATGCCGCTCATGAGCACGGTCATGATGCCGAAGCTGACGGCGGCGAGGGCGCGCGAGGGTTCACCGAAGCGAAGTTTGAGATACCCGGGAACGGAGTGGGTTTTCGAGATGTAATAGAACGGCATCATGATGATGCCGAGGAAGAGCATGGCGGGGATGGCGCCGATCCAATACCAGTGCGCGGCGAGAATGCCGTATTGATAGGCGGAGGCCGCCCACCCCATCAACTCCAGCGCGCCGAGGTTCGCGGCGACGAAACTAAGGCCGGCGATCCAGGCACTCATGTCGCGGCCAGCGAGAAAGAAGTCCTCGCCGGTCTTGGTGAAGCGCTTCAAATAGAAGCCGATTCCCATCACCATCACGAAATAAAGGGCAATAATCGCGAGGTCGACGGGGCTGAGCGAGAGGAGCTGACCTGACGTTGAGGCAGCAAGTATGATGGTCATTTCTTCGGGGAACCGGTAGCGATGACAAAGAACAGCAGTGAGAAGTATATATGATCAATTCGGTTAAGTAAGTACGTGTAACAGGGACTGAAAAAGGTTGGGATAGAGAGACACTCCGGGCGCGGATGGTGCCGTGCACGTGAAGTTGGAGCCGTTTTAGGCGGCTTGTTGGCGTGCCCGAATGCGTTCGAAGCGATTGGGAATGCGTGTTTCGGGTGTTTCGATGTTCATGGTGAGCACTTCCTGGTGCTCTGCCTTAGCTTCGGCGAGCCAAACCTGGAATTTGTGTAGTTCCGCCTTGCGATTTTCATTGTTTTGACGAATGATTTGGCTTGCTTCTTTGCGGGCTGCGTCAGCTGCCTGGCGCTTTTGCGAACGGGTTGTAGGGGCAGGTCACTTGTATGATCGCGTGTGCGGATTCTGGGGGCAGGTCAGTGTTTGACCCATTCCAAGCCGTTTTTGTTCGCACTGTGGGAGCAAGCCAATAAAAACAACAGAATAGCAATAAGGATCGTCCGTGACGGTGCGGGCTCAACACTTTCAACCGAGACTGTAACGGAAACTGTGTAAGTTGGGTGGAACAATTAAGATCAAAGCGTATCGACCAAGTCGGGCTTGAGCCGATCGCCGAAGAGCACCATCAACTGATTCATGACTATATCCCATCCTTGGCGTTTGGTCCAGCGATTCGTGAAATTGCGAATATTCAGGAATAAGATCTTGATAACAGATTCGTCGGTCGGGAACACTTTGCGGCTGGAGATATTCTTTCGCATTTGCGAATGCAGGCTTTCAATCGCGTTGGTGGTGTAGATCATGCGGCGCAGCTCGACCGGGTATTTGAGAAAGGTGGTGAGGCTGTCCCAGTGAGTGCGCCAGGCCGTTACGGACATGGGGTAACGCGCACCCCAGGATTGCGCGAATTGATCCAGAGCGAGTTCGGCAGCCTCGACTGTCGGAGCGGAATAGATGGGACGCATGGCGGCGCACAACGGCTTACGATCCTTCCAGGAAACGAACTTCGTTACGTTGCGGATATGATGCACGACACAGAGCTGCACGTCGGTTTGCGGGAAGGCAGACATCACGGCGCTGGCCAGGCCGGTGAGCCCATCGCCGCATAAAATCAGGACATCCTGCACGCCGCGGGCTTTGAGATCGTTGAAGACTCTGAGCCAGAAACGAGCGCCTTCGGTTTCCTCGATCCATAAGCCCAGTACTTCCTGCCGGCCGGAGCTGCCGACGCCGAGCACGGTATAAACGCATTTTTTGAGCACGCCCTTCTCCGTGCGTATGGCGACGCGCAGTCCATCGACGAAGACGATGGGATAGACGCACTCTAACGGGCGGCTTTGCCACTCGACGATCTGTTGCTGCAATTGTTCGGTGACACGGGAAACGAACTGCGGCGAGATCTCCACTCCATAGATTTCCTGCACGTGCTGCTCGATCTCGCGCGTGGTCAGGCCCGCGTGCATAGAGCGAGATGATCGCTTCGGAAAAGTTGCCGACCGACGTCTGGCGCTTGGCCACCACCTTGGGCTCAAAACTGCTATTGCGGTCGCGCGGCGTTTCGATTTCGATCTCCCCGAAGTCGCCGCGCACCGTCTTGGCCATAGCGCCATTGCGCGAGTTGCCGCTGCCGCGACCCTCCGGATCGTGCTTCTGGTAGCCGAGGTGATCTTCCATTTCTAATTCCAGGACGGCCTCGAGCGTGTCCTTCACCAACGTCTGGAACAGCTGCTTAGTGTCGATACTTTTGGTGCCGCCGCCGGCGCGCACCTGATCCATCAGCAGCTTTTTGAAGTTCCTTGCCTCTCCCGAGGCCTCGCCTGTTACGGCCGCATTCAGCGGCTGGTTCTGTGTCATGGAGCTATTTCCTTTCTTTGCTTGCGTTCTCGGTTTAGCTCCACCGCATCCGGGTCCCGGAGCCTAAGCGGTCACTGGATTTTTGCAGGCTCCGGTCGCCCTCCGGGCTCCCTGCGCCCGCCAAAAATCCACTCCTGCTAGCCTATCCGATCCCAAAACAATTTACACAGATAATGTTACAGTGCCTTTCAACCTGGGATGTTCGAGCCGATAGCATTACCCAACACGATAGGAATCATGCCCTCGTAAGTGGCTACATACAGACAACCAGCGCTGCAGATGAACGTGCCGTCGCTGCGGCCCTACGGCCTATTCTGGAGTCATTTACCCGCGTGGCTTACCCGGAGCACTTTCCTCCGGGAATGCTTCTCGGACCTTTTCTTGGGGTGTGTCGGCTGAAAGAAAATACGCACGAGCAAATATTATCGGCTTCGGACGCAGACGAACTGCGTGATCTGCTCGACTACGCCAATAAATTCCACCACGACACTAACTCCGCTTGGGAAACCGCCGCGATAAACGACAGCGAGCTAAATCACTTCTGTCAACGTACCTTGAACTTCACCAAACATCGCGCCGTAGCAGCGTTTACAACTACGCCATGATGTCGTTTAAGTTGTAGTAAAGGCTGGCGCAGCTACTTTGGATTGGCATTCTGAAGCTAGGATGAAAGAGAGGTTGACTATGGCATTGCTTGACTGGTCACAATGTTCCGCTGTCGAAAGCAATCTCACGAACGGACAAACCGGCTTCAAG
Source organism: uncultured Bryobacteraceae bacterium (assembly GCA_964249415.1). Taxonomy (GTDB): domain Bacteria; phylum Acidobacteriota; class Terriglobia; order Bryobacterales; family Bryobacteraceae; genus Bog-105. The sequence continues at coordinate 3,806 of CAXUCT010000215.1, forward strand.
GTTCTCAAAAATGGCCAACATCGGCATTCGTGTACCTTCCAAAACCCATGCGCCACTCACCTTGCCAGAAATTCGCCGAAGTATTCGACGTCACTGAGAGGAAGTCAAATCGGTGCCGCACTTCGCTACGCAGAGCCTTGAAAAAGCTCCGACGTACGGATGAAAATTGTCTTCGACAACGGCACCCCTAATCCGATGTCGCGCAGTCTTGCTGGCCATGAGGTTGCCTTTGCGCGAAAGATCGGCTGGCACAGACTCAAGAACGGCGATTTGATCCAAAAGGCGGAAGAAGCGGGTTACAAATTGCTGCTCACGACTGACAAAAACATACGTATCAGCAGAACCTTAGAGGCCGCAAAATTGCCGTTCTTGTGCTTGGTAACCAGCAATGGCCGAAGGTACGACGGCACTTAGACCGCATCCTAATCGCGGTGAATGCAGCCACGCCTGGTAGCTACACCGAAGTAGAGATTCCGCATAGCTGAAGTGGCGCAGATGCGCAGGGAGATGCGCTTGCGATAGAGCGGGAGAATCAGGAGAATGTTGAGCAGAACGATCGCGATTGCGTATGCCAGGGATGCGTCGATGGGAAAAGTCAGGGCCAGCGTAAGGCGTGCGAGTGGTTAATCCGGAAAGCCGTTTACGGCGAGCCCAAGGACGAACGGCAGTGCGCTGCACCGTAGAACACGCGCGCAAGCTTACTGTGGCTAGTTCCGCGCTCGATTCGGGAGGCAAGTAATAGCGTGATGTCCACGATACACATCAAGGGAGACAAGCCTCCCGAAGAGTGAAACCAATCAGCCATACTGCATCAACTTTATGCGCGTGGCCGGCGCCAGGGACTAGCGAGGGTGTAGATGGGCACATCTGTTGCGGTGGTCTTTGAGGCGGACAGAAGTTTGCGGCGCTTAAGCCAGGATACGGCCGCTTGCGTTGCGCTGCGTGACAGGCCGGTGCTTTCTGCTAGCTCTTGGAATGAGAGGCGAAGGGGCCCGGTCCGACGCGCCTGCTCGCCGAGTAGCCAAACATAGACGAGGTAAGCGGCAGGGCGGTGATCGTGACCGATGAGGTCGCGCATGAGAGTGTCGAGCACATAGTCGTCAATGTGCGGCATGCTTTACCTTTTACAGGTATAGCAATGAACGGACTATTGCAATGGGCGGGCGAGGTGTTTATGCTCGGCTTTGGACAGGGAGGACGCGATGATTCGAGGGATTAAGTTTGTGAGCGTGCCGGTGCGGGACCAGGATGTTTCGCTGAAATTCTTTACGGAGAAACTAGGTTTCAAGGTGGCCACCGACCAGCCGTTTGACGGGAAGCAGCGCTGGATTGAGTTGTTAATTCCGGGCGCGGAGACGGGGTTGGTGCTTTTTACTCCGGACGGTCAAGAAGACCGGATTGGGAGTTTTCAACCGATGTCGCTGATAGCTGATGACGTGATGGCGACCGCGACAGCATTGAAAGCGCGAGGGGTGGAGTTTGTGGCAGAGCCGAAGAAAGAGCCCTGGGGAACATCAGCGATTTTCAAGGACCCGGATGGGAATCAGTTCGTGCTTGGAGGGAAGTAGAGGCGGTCAGACGCGCCAATAATCGGGCCGCCAGTTCTTGATGAGTGATTTGATGGCCTTCGGATCTAGATTGTCAGCCAGCGCTCGTTGGGCTAAAGCTGGAAGTTCGTCATCGGATGCGAAGCGGAGTGCAACGAGTTGGCGTTCGGACAGATTATAAATTGCGGGACGAAGATCGCTGGGGAGAAGAGCGGAAAGCCGCTGGCGTTCTTCGAGGCGAATCACGCGGTCTTGCACCTTCAAAGCGTAAGTTCGGGCGAGCAAGCCGATTACGGCGACAACGAGGACCAACAGGAGTTGCACGAGGGATGCAAAAGTTTGCTGGTGAATCACCTCATAAGCGGAGATCAGGATCAGGAGAAGGATTGCGGGCAAGAAAAAGAATTGGAAGGGGGGATGGATCCGGGTGTGAGCTTCTCTGGTCTGTGGCTTCTGCTGTGCCATGGATTGATGGTACTCTAGCCTACGATCCGAAAGGCACCGTACTCTATCCAGGCGGGCGAAGACGGGTACTTCGAACCTTGCTGCTACTGGACGTCATCTAGTTGGTATGAGTCAAACCGCACAAGTCCCGGCGTTCTCGGTTTTGGATCTAGCACCCGTCAAGGCGGGAGGCTGCATCGCCGGCTCTTTTGCCGAAACGCTAGCTTTGGCGCAGAACGCGGAGCGCTGGGGATATAAGCGTTCTGGCTGGCTGAACACCACAACATGGCTGCGGTGGCAAGCGCCGCGACCGCGGTATTGATCGGCTATGTAGCGGGCGGAACATCGAGGATCCGGGTGGGCTCAGGGGGCGTGATGTTGCCGAATCACGCACCGCTGGTGATTGCGGAACAGTTCGGAACGTTAGAGACGCTTTATCCGGGGCGGATCGATTTGGGATTGGGGCGGGCACCGGGTACCGATGGCCCCACGCTGCGGGCGCTGCGACGGCGGCCGGAAAGCGCAGATGACTTTCCCGAGCAGGTGGAAGAATTGTTGGGCCTGCTGGAGCCGGCACGTCCGGGACAAGTTATTCGGGCAATTCCGGGAGTAGGCACGCGTGTACCGGTTTGGCTGCTAGGCTCAAGCACGTTCAGCGCGCAATTGGCGGCGTTTTTGGGGCTGCCGTTTGCATTCGCGGCTCATTTCGCACCGCAGCAGATGCGGCAGGCGCTGCATTTGTACAGGACGACGTTCCGGCCGTCTCAGTGGCTGGAAAAGCCGTACGCGCTGTTATGCATTCCGGCGGTGGCGGCCGACACAGATGCGGAAGCGGAACGCTTGAGCACTACGGTGCAGCTGAAGTTTCTGGACATCATTCGTGGAACGAAGGACTCGTTGCTGCAGCCGCCGATCGCCAGCATGGCTGGGCGCTGGAGTGAGCAGGAAGAATATATGGTGCATACGATGCTGGGCGAATTAGTTGCCGGTAGTCCGCGCACGGTTGAGCTGCAGCTTGCCGCATTGATTGCGAGCACGGGTGTAGATGAGATCATGATCAGTTGTATGCTTTACGACCAAGTCGCGCGGCTGCGATCTTACGAGTTGGTTTCTGAGGTTATGCGCGGGATGGAGCTGGACGCGGCCGAAGGACAGACGCCCGGAGTTCTCGTGGAAGCTCACCCAGTTAGACCGTATACATCCACTTTGCCATCGTAAGTGGGAACATATAGCTTGCCTCCACTTACTACGGCCACGTTGAACTTATTGTAAGTGTAGTTTGGACTTCTCCAGAGCAGCTTCAAGGCTCCGGAGCCGTCGGCGTAAGTTCCGAGATTTGTTGCATCGTAAGCGGCAATGTATCCATGTGTGACTAGCTTGTTGGCGTCGCCGAGGGGGACGCAGGCCCAGACGATGGAATTACGTTGGCCATCGGCAGACAGAGACAGCATCATTCCCGGCATGCCGCCGGGCGGCACCGGTGATTGGGCGCTGGCCACTTCCGCGCTGCACGCCAGGTATTTGGCCGTTCCGGTAGGGCTTATGTTCCAGGCTCGCAGGTTTGAGTTTTCGCCCGCGCAGAACAGCATGATGCCGTGATTGGCGCTTTCGAAGACCACGGGCGTGGAGTGTTCATGGTGGGTACGGCCGCCGAAGATCTGATTGAGATCGGTGAATTTCTGCGGTGCTGGGCTGGTGCCGGGATTGTAGTAAGTGAACCACTGTGGCGGGGCGGCAAGCTTGCGGTAGTTCTGTGCTGGATCGGCAAAGTCAGCGGGGAGAGTCTTGCCCATCTTCTCCGCGTGCAAAACGTAGAGGATGCCGTCCTTACCGGCGCCCGCAATGAATTGTAGTTGAGGAATAAGAACGACTCCACCGGACCCGAGATCCATGTCGTCCCAGCCTCCGCCGTGATCGACAGTGATGTGATCGGCGGTTTGCGAGCCGCCCGCGCGTCCCGAGTCACTGTAAGGAGC
>CAXUCT010000216.1:0-2683 GCA_964249415.1 uncultured Bryobacteraceae bacterium
CTTACAAGCACTCGCGTCCCACGCCTCCACCGCCCGCTCCTAGACTCAGGACACGGAAGCTGCCACGCCTCCCACCACCGAAAACGCTCATGAGGCGCCACCCACATCCAGCGCATTCGCATTTCCAAGGAGCTCTATGTCTACCCAAGCCCAAATCATCGCGAACCAAGCGAACAGTCAACACTCTACCGGTCCTAAGACGAACGCCGGTAAAGCCATTTCATCCAAAAACAACTTCCGCCACGGCCTCACCGGCCCCTTCGTCGTTCTCGGCTGGGAGAACCAGGAAGACTTTCGAAAACTCAAGAACGAGCTGCTCACCGAACACCAGCCCGCGACTCTTACCGAGGAACTGCTCGTCCGGGACATGGCCCAATCGCACTGGCTGCGGAGGCGTGCCGTCAAGCTTCAGGACATGTGCTTCCGCCCCGACGTGCCCCTCGCCGACCAGCCCAAAGAGCTGGCGCTCTATCTCCGCTACCAAACCACCCACGATCGCGCCTTCTACAAGGCCCTGAATGAACTCCAAAAGCTAAGAGCCGAAAAGAGAAAACAAGAAAATGGCTTCGTATCGCAGGGACGCAAAGCAGCCGAAGAAGCGCGTCGAAAATCGAATGATCAGCGCAGGGAAGCGCACGAAAAACGCCGCGAAAACGAAGAAACTCGTCGGCAAGAACTCCATCAAGCTCGTGTTTGGCTCGCCGAGGCGCAAGCACGCCGCCATGAGACCGAAACGGCTATCGCTCAGGCCCTGAAAATGCCCCGCACAACTCCATCCGCCGGAGATCACGCGCTCGAACAAGCCGCTTAACGGTCTCGGAAATCATCGCGAAAGACCACTCAGCGCGATAAGTGTCTCCGGTCTGCGCTAGATTTCTAGGACGAAATTTAACTCTTCAATTACCTGTTGCAAACTGCTAGAATCCAGAAAACCTCCGTGCTCTGTCCGCTCCGGGAGTCCTCCATCATGAAAACAATTACTCGCTTCTGGAGCATGCGTGTTTCCAGATACATCTCCCTTCTCAGTCTCTTCACGCTTCTAGCGGCAGCAACCCTGTCCGCGCAATCTACCGGTGGTGTACAAGGCACCGTCACCGATGCCACGGGCGCAGTAATCAGCAATGCCATTGTCACCGTCACCAACCAGGCCACCAGCGAAACTCATGCGCTCAAGACGGACACTGCCGGTCTTTACTCAGAACCTTCGCTGATTCCGGGCACTTACAAAGTCCAAGCGGAATCCTCAGGCATGCAGACCGTGGTAGCCAACGACGTGATTGTTTCCGTCAGCACTATCCAGCGTCAGGATTTTACTCTCAAAGTCGCATCCACCAATCAGACTGTCGAGATCCAGTCCAACGCCCCCGTAGTGGAAAGCGAAAGCGTATCAGTCGGTTCGGTGGTCAATCAGCGGACCGTCCAGGAAATCCCGCTGAATGGCCGCCATTTCGTCGATCTCGCTCTGCTGATTCCCGGTTCCGTCACTCCGCCGCAGAACGGATTCCTCACCGCGCCCTTGCGCGGCCAAGGTTCGTTCTCTTTCAATTCCGGAGGAGCCCGCGAAACGGCCGTCAACTTCATGATTAACGGCATCCAGATGAGCGACATGGCGCAAAACCAGATCACGCTCCAGCCGACCATCAACACCGTCGAAGAGTTCAAAATCGATAACTCTACCTACAGCGCGGAATACGGCAGAAACTCAGGCTCCATTGTCAACATCGCCACGCGCAGCGGCACCAACAGTTTTCACGGTTAGGTCTAGGAGTTCCTTCGCAACAGCGCCATGGACGCTCGCAACTTCGGCAACCCATCAGGAGTGCCGCAATCACCTTTCAAGCGGAACCAATTCGGCGCCGACGGCGGCGCGCCCATCAAGAAAGACAAAACCTTTATATTTCTAAGCTATGAAGGCTTGGTCCAGCGTCAAAGCGTGCCTTTGAGCGCTCCAGTGTTGAGCCCCCTGCAACGTGCGGCGATAGGCAGCTACGATCCCGTCGTCCAAAAGCTCATCCCGTTGCTTCCTCTGGCGAACTCGCCCGGCAACGTATTCATTGCATCCGCATCGGCGCCAGTCAACATCCATCAAGGAACCGCTGATTTCACTCAGCAGTTCAGCGCGGCCAACCGCCTCAACGCCTATTACGTGATGCAGCACGATCAGCGGGATGAGCCGCCATCCACCGACGGCAACACCCTCCCCGGCTTTGGCGACGCGCGGCAAGGCTGGCGCCAATTGCTGGCGCTCAATGACTCCCATGTCTTCTCGCCAACGCTCGTCAACGAAGCGCGTGCCGGATTCAATCGCATCCACATCGTCTTCGCCGCGCAAAATACGTTAAATGGCGCCGGCTATGGCATTAGCAGCGGCGTGAATGCGCCTATCGGCTTGCCTCAAATCCAGATCGCTGGCGACACCACCGCTTTCGGCGGCATAAATGGCTTCCCGCAAGGACGCGGCGACGACACCATTACTCTTTCCGACACCTTGAACTGGGTTCGCGGAAGACACACCATCAAGTTCGGCCCCGAATACTATCGCGTCATCAACGATAGTTTCAGCGACACGCCCGGGCTATTCACCTTTGCCACTATCCAGACCTTTCTTGCCGATCAGCCAAACTTTTTTAGTGGGAACAGCTCCAATCGTCCGGCGCGCGTTTATTCAAACTCCATCGGTGCT
>CAXUCT010000216.1:2777-7769 GCA_964249415.1 uncultured Bryobacteraceae bacterium
GACACCCTCCAGCAGGTGGGCAAGAATGGCGGCCCCAGCCACGCTTATAACGAAAGCGCCTTGAACTTTGAGCCTCGCGTAGGCCTTGCCTGGGACCCGCTTGGAACGGGCCGCACGGTGGTCCGCAGCGCTTATGCCATCTTCATCGATCAACCCAACAACGGCTTGGTGACCGGCTTGGCCTCCAATCCGCCCTTCGCGTTCCCGGTTTCCTCCACCAGCGCAAGTCTAACTCTCCAGAACGCCTACGGAGTAGCCGGTGGCAGCGTTTCGCCTGTCTCCGTCGCGCACAATTACAAAGACGCCTACATTCAGTCCTGGAACTTCAACATCCAGCAACAGTTTGCCAATAACTTCGGCTTGATGGTCGGATACTTCGGCAACAAGGGAACAGACCTCAACATCGCCCGCAACTACAACCAGTTCGTCAATGGAGTTCGACCGTACCGCGCCCTGTCAGCAGCCAGCGCCTTTGATCCAGGTATGCCGCTGGGGAACATCACGGTTTACGAAAGCGACAGCAACTCCTCCTACAATGCGCTTTGGCTCACGGCCAAAAAGCAATTTTCAAAGGGACTACAGTTCAACACTTCCTATACTTGGTCCAAATCGATCGACGAGAATTCGCGAGATATTCAGGGCGTAGTCATCCAAGACAGCAACAACATTCGCGGAGATCGCGGCCTTTCTGATTTCGATGCCAGGAATCGCTTTGTCTTCAGCGGAGTTTACAATCTTCCATTCCATGGCAACAGGCTCGTGGAAGGTTGGGAGTTCACCATCATCGAGCAAGTGCAAAGCGGCAACCCCATTAACTTCCACACTACGAACTCCGCATTTACAGGGAACGCGAATCTCCGTCCCAATGTCACCGGACCAGTGATTACCGGATACAGCCCGGCCACCAACCGCAATGCCAGCTATGTAACATACATCCAGGATCCCGGCGTATTCAAGAATCAGGGAAGCGCATTCGGAAACCTGGGCCGCAACGTCATTATAGGACCAGGTTTTTCGAACCTTGACCTCGCCATGGTGAAGAACACCAAGATCACGGAGCGCCTGACGTGGCAAGTTCGTGCCGACGCTTTTGATCTTCTGAATCAGGCCAACTTCGGTCAGCCGGGTTCGACGTTGGGTTCGTCTACCCTTGGCTTGATTACTGGAACACGCTTCCCGCCAGGCGACTCGGGATCTTCGCGCCAGCTACAGCTTGCCATGAAGCTCATGTTCTAAATCTTGTGTCCAACCGATACCTATGAAAATTGGATTTGTAGGACTCGGGAAGATGGGCGCCGGCATGGCGCGCAATTTGCTTCGTGCCGGGCACGAACTCAGTGTTTACAATCGTAGTGCCAAAAAGGCCGAGGCTTTACAACGGGAAGGCGCGCGAGTGGCGGCGTCCCCCGCCGACGCTTGCCGCAATGCGGAAGCAGTGATTACCATGCTGGCCGACGATGAAGCGGTTGAAGAGGTAGTATTCGGCGAAAACGGAATTGCTTCTGGCTTAAAGCCGGGCGCCACGCACATTTCAAGTAGCACGATCAGCGTTGCCCTTGCTCGCCGCTTGAACGAGGAGCACGCCAAGAAAGGACAGGGGTATGTAACAGCCGTTGTCTTCGGCCGTCCTGAAGCCGCGGAGAACAAGCAGTTGATCGTGGTCGCCGCTGGTAAAAGCGCCACGTTGAACCTGCTACAGCCGCTATTTGAGGCAGTCAGCCGCCGCTCATTCGTCGTCGGCGAAGAGCCTTGGCAGGCAAACACCATCAAACTTTGCGGCAATTTCATGATCGCCAGCATGCTGGAATCTTTTGGCGAGACCTTTGCCGCCATGCGCAAAGCCGGCATCGATCCGCATATGTTCATGGAAGTCATGAATGAACTGTTCGGATCTCCCGTATACAAAAACTATGGCCAGATCGTTGCGGATCAAAAGTTCGAACCGGCCGGATTTGCGCTCAAGCTAGGACTGAAAGACGTGCGCCTCGCCATGGAAGCGGCATCCGGCCTCGGCGTACCCATGCCGTTCGCCAGCGTTATTCGCGATCACCTGATTTCCGCCATCGCCAACGGCCAGGAAAATCTCGATTGGTCCAGCCTCGCGAAAGTGTCCGCTCGGAACGCTGGGCTTGCCTAGGGCGGTCTAGCTCGAAAAACGCTTGATCGCCCACTTCTGCGTGTCTGGGTCGAAAGCGAATGACACGCTGGCATCAAACTCCTTCGGACTTGGCCGGTTTGCACAAGAGACGATGTGATCCAGATCGATCGAAGTGGGCTGAGCGGTCTGGTCGGGCAAATCGAGCTTGTACTCGCAGGCGGCGTTCTGCTTCTTCACATAGGTCATCCAGGTCTCCGCCTTCGGGTTGTAGTGAAGTAGCTCCGCAGCCTCTCCCGGCGTGAGCGCGGGCGTGGTAGGTTTCGGGGCAGCGCAAGAAGCGAGTAGCACGATAAGTGCCAGGCAAGGAATTTTCAACATCGGTGCATGGTATCACTTATAACGTGCGCCGTGAGGCTGAATTCTTTGGTGATGCCGAACTCGATCTCATCTACATGGCGCGCCGCCTCCGCGATGCCCTCAAGCTTGAACAGCTTCTGAGCGATGCCGGCATCGACTATGCGGTTGAGACTGGCACTTATACAGGCGGTCTTCTGATCAAGCGTGAACTCGCCGGAGCGTTCTTCTATGTGGCTCCCGCCGACCTGCAGAAAGGCCACGCACTGCTCGGGCAGAATGGGTTCAAGCCTTACGCCCCTGAGTAAGGCGCTGTCGTCGGCTCACTTCGCCGCAGGTTACCGGCCATCTCTTCAGGTGCCGTATCGGCCAGAAAAGTGCCGTAAGCCGTTTCAATCGAAGCCAGGTACTTCAACTTGGTTGCACTGCGCTGTAAAGGAAGAAACTGGATGTAGAGATGGTAAGGCGCTTGTGGCTGCTTCAAAGGCGCCTGCCTTACCGACATCATGAGTGGCATCACAAAGCCATACAGGTTGTCGTATTTGCGGCGAATGGTGCTGATAATATCAGCCAGCGCGGAGCGCTCTTCGTCCGTCAGGTCCAGAAGTGTTCGAACATGGCGTTGACTGGAGATCCAGATCTCCGCCGGAAAGCGCGCGGCGTAGGGCACGAAGGCGGCAAAGTGATCATTGCTTGCGACGACTCTCGACCCTGCTTTCAGTTCATCGCTCATCAGGCGGCAGAACAGGCAGCCGCCCTCGTTCGCATCGGCATACTCGCGGGCCGAAGCAAGCTCTTTCTCTACCAGCGGCGGGATGAAAGGCATCGCATAAATCTGGCCATGCGGATGAGGCATGGTGACACCGACGGCTTCGCCGCAATTCTCAAACACCGCTACCGTCGCGACATCCGGATTCTGCGAATGATGCGATGTCCGCTCCGCCCAGAGGTCGATGATCTTCCGCCATCTCTCAACCGTGAGCTTCGACGGCGGTAGCGTGTGCTCGGACGAGTACAGGACCACATCGCATGCTCCCCGCGGACCGGTCTCCGCAAACAGCCCGGGGTGCGGATCAAACGGCTCCGTATCCGAAGAAAAAGCTGGAAAATCGTTGGGATAAAGATAAACGTCGTAGTGGTCCGGTACGCGTCCTGAGCCTGGATCGAACGGGCACCAGTTCGCCGGCATCTGAGGACGATCCTGCCGCGCCGTCGTGACAACCACCCACTGCCCGAGCAAAGCGTGCCACCGAAGTTGATGCATGTCTTTAATGGACCGGTTTTAGCGGATCGGATTTCGAACGGGAATAGTAACAGTGTTGCTAACGGCACCCTCTTGCATGAGCACTAGAGGCGTATGCGCGTCGTCAGGCAAGTCTGCCGGCAGAGCGATTCGGACTTGATAAATACCAATAGCCCCTTGCGGCAAATCTGCCGAAATCACCGGCGCCGGACGTCCGCTTACGGCAGCACTTACGGAATGCAGAACCGGTGCATCGGGTCCGGCGAAAGGCTCGCCTGCTACCACCGGCTGCGCAGCGTCACTGTCGTTCACTTCGCCCAGTCCGGCAGTCCATACGACTAGAGTCTCGCCTGGCCGCGCGGGACTGTCCGTCGTAACGGGCGTGCCAGGTTCACCGGAGTTTGACGCCGTGTGCAGAACCATTCCGCTACGCGGTTCAGCTCCTCCAAAGGCAAACAGGCCGGGTGCAGTAGCCAGCAGCTTTACGGCCACGGCATTGCTCGTGATCACCGTGCCGTCCTCCCGTTGGACCCGCACGTAAAGGCTCGCAGTGGACTGAGCTTCCAGCGCATACGGAAGCTGAACCCGTATCTCAGATGACGATGCCGCAAGCAACGGCAGCTTCTCGCCATTCAGCAAAACCGCCACGCCCCCCAGTTCTTTAGGCAAGTGTTGGTCGCCTTCCGAAGCGGCCTCAGTAGACGGACCCAAAGCGCTGCCCGTTATCGTTGCAAGCGTACCCGGCGCGGACGGGCCCGCCGCCAAGCTCGCCGAGTTCAGTACCGAACTGCTCGTCAACGGAACATCTGCCGCCGTGAAAACTAGAATGCGATGGTCGACCGCATCAGCGACAAAAAGGTTCGTGCCATCTGAAACCATCGAAGAGGGGCGGCTGACGCTGTCCGGTCCGGGAATGTCACTGAGGCCGCTCGCACTAAAGTTCTGCTGCCCTAGCACAACGTCAGGCGGCTGCCCATCGCTTGCCGGAAGCGAGTTCCAGATCAGAATGCGATGCAGCGCGGCATCACCGACGAACAGCCGTTTCCCATCGAAAGCCGCCGACACTGGATCGATGATTGTCGAAGCGGACACGCCGGAGTCGCTGCCCACTCGGCCCAGAACGACATCAGGCCCCTTCGAAGCACGCGGTAAGCTGCTGTCGCGCCAAATCAACACTCGATGGTTCTGCGCGTCCGTCGCCACCACCGTCTTCCCGTAGATGCTCACCCCTGCCGCGCCGGGCAGAACCGCATTATTGCTAATCGCTCCAATTGAAAATCCACACAGCGCACAGGAC
>CAXUCT010000217.1:0-7761 GCA_964249415.1 uncultured Bryobacteraceae bacterium
CCATAGCCTCGGCTACTTTGACCGGCGCGTTCGCTACCACGGCACTGACGCTGATTGATGGTTCGCTCTTGAACTTAGCCCCAGACTTCTGCGTGACCCTCTCATACAGCGCCGGCAGCCCCACGTTGCTTAACGGAGACAGCGCGGTGATCACCGCCAGCGGAGTGCCCGAACCCCGCACCTGGCTGCTGCTTGCCTCCGGCATTTTCCTGCTCATGTTGTGGCGCGCTGGAAATGTGCTTACGTCCAAGCGTGTATCTGGCAAGTTCATTCAGCCCGCCCTCCTCCCCGTGGCTTGTCTGATTTTGCTTCCCTCCTTCGCCAGTGCGGCTGTCGCGCTTGCGCAGACCACATCCCCCAGCGCCGGCTTGTCTGGATCTTCGAATGTCTGGGTTACAGGCAACGGGTTCCCCGGCGGAGCGCTCACAGCGACCGGCACAACCGTTACGTTAGCCAAAACGTGCGGAGGCCCGGGTAACAGCGCGGCCGCTTTGGCCACGCGCAATATTGCCGGCTCGTCGGACAGAGTCGAGTTCCAGATTCCGGGTACGCTCGCAGCTGGCGCCTATTTCGTCAGCCTCAGTGGCACCACCAGCACTGGCAACGCCTTCCGGAGTACCAATTGCTCCGCCGTTCAGGTCGCGCTAAGTAACAGCGTGTCCGCTCCAACTCAGAAAATGGTTTTCGCTCACTATCTGGTCACCAATCAGGACTACCAAGGCGATACCGATCCTACCCAGGAGCTGAAGATAGCCGCTTATGAAAAGGAAATCCAGCAGGCGCAAGCCGCCGGCATCGATGGCTTTGCACTGAACGCGGGTGGCTGGCTGAACCAGACTTACTATATTCGCTACTCTGCCCAAATCTTTGAAGCTGCCACGCGCCTCAACACCGGATTCAAGCTGATGTTCTCCGCCGACATGTGCTGCGGCAATGGCGTTAACGACGTCGAAGATATGATGCGCCGTTTCGCCAATAATGCTAGGTACTCGCAGGTTTACTTCAAGCACGACGGGAAATTCGTGCTAACGACCTTCGCGGGCGACGCTCTCGGCACAAGTGCTTGGCAACGGATCCGCTCCGATCTGGCTACCGGCAACAATCCGTCCACCACGCTCGAGCCGACAGCGCTGGCCGAAGTCAGCAGCGCGCCCAGCAATGCGCCGTTGCCCATCTTCCTAGTGCCGGCATTCTTCTGGGGAGGAGAAGTGCCCACACAAGCCGGCGTCCAGCAAGGCTTCAATCAGTGGAGTTCCACCATCGACGGCTCCTTCTACTGGGGCATTGCTGGTGTCCCCGGCTCAGGCGGTTCGCTTGACCAGATCCGGAGCAGCGAAGCTTATGCATCCGTCGTCCATGGCGGCGGCAAACTCTATATGGCGCCCGTGTGTCTGCAGTTTTGGGGCGCCAACGCCAACCGCTATTACGAGTACAGCGGCTTCAGCGGAATGCGCAAAATGTGGATGGATGCCATTAACGTGAGCCATCCTGACTGGGTCGAAATTATCACCTGGAACGACTTCATAGAAGGCGGTTACGTCAGCCCCATTGACGATCCAAATAAATATCAATACGCCAACTATCTAACTGCATCGGGTCTTAGTACCAGCATCCTGGGATACTTCCACAGCCACTATGCTGCTACGGATCTGTTGCCGTATTTCATCCAGTGGTATAAGACCGGCGTTCAGCCTGCGATCACCAAAGACGCTGTCTACTACGCTTACCGCACCCAGTCGATGAACTTCGACGCAGGTACGCCCCCCATCGCCAATAAGTACGGCCCGGTCGCCGACGTCATTTACATCACCGCGAATCTTACCGCGCCCGCCACTCTGAAGGTGACCTCAGGCGGCCAGTCCACGCTCCTCAACCTGCCTGCCGGTAGCACCGACGTCCAGACGCCCTTTCACACTGGTACCACTCCCACCTTTGAACTCGAACGCAACGGAGCCGCTGTGGTGAGCGGCGCTGCAGCTGATCCCATCCAGGTTTCGCCCAAGTACAACGACTATTACTACTCCACCGGCGACCTGATCGGTCCTGTGCTCTAACCAAAAGAATGCCGGGCCGCCCACCAAGGCGCCCGGCATCTCGGACTTAAATACATAAATAAACGCTTGCTAACACGCGGCTCACGCTGCCGGATAAAGAACGGCAAGGGTGAGCGGGTATGTATCTTATACAAACGAAAAAGATTAAGCGCCGACTGGCCAAAAAAGCGGATCGGAATACTCTAAATCACAAGGCATTCATCGATACATGACCGTATGACATCGGCCATTTCATTCGGCTTGCAAGGTTACCATCGCGGCGAAGCAATGCTGAACACTGCGGCCGCTCAAATCGCAGGTGCGAAACCATCCAGCACTAGGACTGCGGACTTTTCAGACCTAAGTTCCGCCGCCGTATCTCTCATACAAGGCAAAAACAGCGGGGTCGCCAATCTTGCGTCCATTCATGTCGCCGACGAAATGCAAAAGAGCACCATCAATATGCTGGGCTGACCATCAGTTACCCTCAATCATGTGAACCGTCGATCCTTTTCGTCCCTTAGCGTCACTGCCACCACGCTTGGCCTTCTTTCTTCTAAATCAGCCATGGCCCAAGATTTACCGGCTGAACTCGAACGTGCGCTACCAAGCTCCCTGCCTACCCCCTCGCCCTGCACCGACCTGCCCGAACTTCCAGCGCTGCCGTCTCCGGAGATAAGTGAGCGATTGTTGCCGGGCTTCAAATCGCAATACGTGAAAACCGCCGGAGCCACAATCCGGGTACTCACGAAAGGTGACGGTCCCCCGCTGTTACTGCTGCACGGGCATCCGGAAACTCACGTCACTTGGCACAAGATCGCTCCTTCACTTGCGAAAGAATACACAGTTGTCTTGACTGATCTCCGCGGTTATGGGGATTCGGGCAAACCTGAAGGCGGAGCCAACCACGTCAATTACTCATTCCGCTCCATGGGGCAGGATCAGATTGACGTGATGCAGCAGTTAGGTCATCCGCAATACATGCTGGCCGGGCATGATCGCGGCGGACGTGTCGCTCACCGGATGTGCCTGGACCACCCAGATGCAATTACAAAAGTCGCTCTGCTGGATATTGCGCCGACGCTCACGATGTACAACGACACGAACAAAGAGTTCGCCACGAAATATGTCTGGTGGTTTCTCCAAATACAGCCCGCTCCTATGCCGGAACACATCATCGGCACTGACTCTGCCTATTACTTTCGCGAACACCTCGCTGTGCAGGGGAACACTCCTGGCGCGGTTACACCCGAGGCGATGGCGGAGTACATCCGCTGCTACTGCTGCAAAGGAACCATTCACGCAGTTTGCGAGGACTACCGCGCCGCTGCCGGGATCGATCTCGAAATGGACCGAGCCGATGACCAGGCCGGCCACAAGATCAAAGCCCCGGTGCTTGCCTTGTGGGGAGCAAAAGGTGTTGTTGGAAACATGTGGGACGTGCTCTCCACTTGGCGCCCTAAGGCGGAGTCTGTTAGCGGCAAAGCGCTCCCTTGCGGGCACCTGCTCCCCGAAGAACAGCCCGAAGCCGTGCTCGCCGAGTTCCGCACATTCTTCCAGTCGTGAGGGCTATTTCGATCCGCCCTACCATTCCGTAGATCCCACAAAGGTGGTATGCCCGCTCGGCGAATCCGCATCCACCGCTGCCCTCACAATGGCACTCGCAAAGTCGTCCACTGTCGGGAGCCCGCTTCCCTCTCGTCGCCGGTCCCCAAAGACGCCCCGGCTCTGTCGCTCTAACAACCGCAGCGTAATCGTCCCTTCAATCGCATCCCCGCTCACTACGGCCAGCGAAATGCCTCGGGCGCGTAACTCCGTCTCATACTCCCGCAACGCATCTTCTCCCGCGCGCTTGCTCTCGGCCACTGCTTCGTACCCCGCCATCACGGGCTTCACTCCATAAAAGTGTGCCCAATGACTCGTCACGAATACCATCCTTCCGCCACCTGCCATCAACTCAGCGCCCAACCGCGCCGTCTCCAACTGCGCCGTCCGGTTCAGCACCATCGCGTAATCTTTCGTCTTGCCCTTCTCCAGTCCCCCGCTCGCATTCAAAATCAAAATATCTAAGCGCCCAAAAACCTGCCGAACCGACTTCATCATGCCGTCCAGTTCGGCGCCGTCCGTTAAGTCCGCTTGCATTGCAACCGCCCGTCGACCCAGCGCCTCGATCTGCCCGGCAACTTCTTCCGCGCGCGCCGCCTTGCTCCGGTAATTCAGCACCACATCCGATCCCAATTCCGCCAGCTTAACGGCTGTCGCCGCCCCTATGCCCCTCGAAGCGCCCGTCACCAGCGAAATCTTACCCGCAAGAACTAAGTTCACAAGGCCAGAATACCCGCCGCGCCCCCACTCAAGTTGTAGGGGCGAATTGTCGATTGTCCCCCAGATGTCTGTGACGGGCCCGCCTCACTCAAGTGCAAAACCCGTCGCTACAATTCCGCGTCCGGAGGGACCTCACTGTGAAACTGGCGCTCTGCGCAATCCCTTTCTTTGCAATCGCAGCGGCTTCCGCTCAACAACCGGATCAACTTCTGCCGAAGAAGCCGTACGTCGTGACGGAAGCACAAACCATCACGATTGGAGAATTGCAACAGCGCAACCGGACCAAAGCTCTCGGCGCTTTCGGCAAGGCTAAGCTCCTAGCGCGGAAAGGCGACCATGCTGGCGCCATTAAGGCCTTTGAGAAAGTACTCACAGTAGATCCACTCTTCTCTGACGCGCGCAATGATCTCGCGGTCGAGCTGATCGTCTTGGGCCAGGAGGATCGCGCCGTTGAGCAACTGCAGCAACTCATCCAGCTCGATCCATCGTTCCTTCTTGGATACACCAATCTAAGCGTCATCCTCTGCCGTCAAAAGCACTATGCGGATGCCGAGGCCGCCCTCCGACGCGTCCTGAGCATCAATCCAAGCTCAGCCAAGGCCAACCTGTTGTTCGCCCTCGCGCTGCAAGGCCAAGGTAAAGACGGCGCCGAAACGCGAAATGCGCTGGAGGCCGCGAAGTCTCTTCCACTTGCAAGCAGACTGCTCAAAGAATGGTTTGGCACGTCCGATGTGGCCGATGCCCGCTCGCCTCACTAGACCGCAATCCGGTCTACCGTCGTCTTACCCACAACCAATTCGCAATCGCTATTAGGCAGGTCAGGCTCATCAATGCCAGATGCCGACAATCCACTTGCGACAGCAGTGTTGCCGATATAACGATTCCTGCGGCCGCGAGCACTGGCCCGAATGGCACGCGCATCGCTGGAGTGTCCGGCTGCAAATGTCTCAAACGAATCAAGGCAGCACAAGAAACCGCATAAATGATCATGGCCGATCCCGCGGTCAACGCGATCGCCCACAGGAAGGTTCCTGTCGCTGATAAAAGGAACACCGCCAGCGCGAAAAGCAGAATGCCCGCGCTCGGTGTCTGATACCGGGGATGCATTCTTCCCAACCACGCGGGGCCGTCCCCTTCCTCAGCAAGCGCGGTTGCAAGGCGCGGCGCATTGAAAAATGCACCGGAGATCCACCCATAAGTGGACATCATCACAGCAACGGAAACGAACGAAGCGCCACTCCTGCCCAGCAAGATGGAAGCCGTATCGGACAGCGGATGATCCGTCCCGCGTGCGCCAATTGTTGCCACGATCACCCATTGCAAGGCCGTGTACACAAAACAGCAGATCAACAGCCCCGTGATCAAAGCGAAAGGAATCGTCCAGCGAGGCTGCTTCACATCTCCCGCCGGTACCAAGGCATCCTCATATCCGCTATAAGAAAAGGTCAGCAGCAGCAACGCGCTGAGCCACGCTTTCCAGTCAGCAGCCGCCTCCGGAGCAGCGGCAGGACTTCCCTTCCCCGAAAGAAAATGCAAAAACCCAAGCACGATCACGAGCCCGATAGGCGCCAGTTTCACCAAGGTCAAAAGCAGACTCAGTCTAACTCCGCCGCGCACCCCCAGATAGTTCACAACCGCCGGTATCGCGACCAGCACCAACAATGCGCTTACCCGAAGGGGACCGCGAATTACTGCAGGAAAGACGGCCGCTAAATAACTGAGGAACAGGTTCGCTCCCGCCGCTCCGCCGCCGATGATCGCCAATAACCAGAACCATCCCACTTGCAACCCCATAAACCTGCCAAAAGCCCTGCGGGCGTAAAGATACATTCCACCCGGCACTGAAAATTGAGAAGCGACCTCGGCCACCGGCAGCATGATAACCGTCATCGCCAGAGCCGCCAAAATCATTGCCAGTGGACTGGCTCTCCCCAGCAATCGGATGAGTTCCGACGGCACGCCGAAGATCCCACTGCCGATTACCGTATTCACCACCAACGCCGTCATCGTCCAGCGGCCAATCAAACGCACGGAAACAAATGCAGTGCTTCCCAAAAATTCCACTCCCGAATCCCGGCCCATCTATTTCTTGCCAGCTTAGACCGGCTCGTGTGCCTGCGCGACATGTCGCGACCCTGCCGGATGCGCTGTCCGCAACAAGTCTGCTCAAAACCCTGTGCAGGTCAGCCCAAATCACCTCAGCAATCTCACCGGAAAACTGAGCCGCTCTCATCTCTCCGTATACTCCCCGCGATACACTCCAATGGTGTGAATCGGCCATCGCCTACCGAGCTTCAACTCCGGCTCCTCGAACGGCTGAATGGTTGATAGGAGATAAACGATGCGTTCATTCAAGCAGAGCATCATCATGGGAGGCCTCGCCTGCGCTCTCGGCTCGCCCTCCCAGAGCCTCGCGCAGGACTCTAACGCAAGCAGCACCGACCCTTGGTGGAAGCACGCTGTCATCTATGAGATCTACCCCCGCAGCTTTCAGGATTCAAACGGCGACGGGCTCGGCGATCTCAACGGCATCACCCAGCGTCTCGATTACCTGAAGGAACTCGGCGTCGACGCCATCTGGATTGCGCCGCTCTATCCCTCGCCGCAAATCGATTTCGGCTATGACATCTCCGATTACCAAAACGTCGACCCGCAATACGGCACTCTCGCCGATTTCGACCGCCTTGCCGCTGAGGCCAAGAAGCGCAACATTCGCATCCTCATGGATGCCGTCATGAATCACACCTCTGATAAACATCCCTGGTTCATCGAATCAGCCAGCTCCAAGACCAATCCTAAGCGCGATTGGTACGTCTGGCGCGACGGCAAAGCTCCCGGTCAGCCGCCCAATAATTGGCTCAGCATCTTCGGTCACTCCGCTTGGCAGTTCAGCCCCGCAACCAATCAGTACTACTATCACAACTTCTACATCCAGCAGCCCGATCTTAACTGGCGCAACCCACAAGTGGAAACCGCCATGTTCAACATGCTGCGCTTCTGGCTCGACCGCGGTGTCGCCGGCTTCCGCCTCGATGCTGTTCCCCACCTCTTTGAAGATCCGTCTCTCGCCGACGAAGAAGTCCTTCCCGGCACCAATAAATATGGTGATCCCAACCAATCCTCCAAGCTCCAGGAAAACCTGCCGGAGGTTCACGGCGTCATTCAGCATATGCGTTCGCTGATCAACACCTATCCTGGTGACCGCGTTTTAATCGGCGAAACATATCTCCCCAACGTCCAGGAATTGGACAAGTGGTATGGCGGCGCGCAGCACAACGAACTCCAGTTGCCGATGGACTTGCAAGTGGGCTTTGAGCCCAAGCTCGATGTCGACGAATTCCGCCGCCGCATCAACGACGCCGAAACCAAAATCAGCGGCAACCAGCCCCTATTTGTCTTTGAC
>CAXUCT010000218.1:0-3001 GCA_964249415.1 uncultured Bryobacteraceae bacterium
ATCTACTACAGATGCATCGAAGATGCATCTAGGCGCGCTGCCTTGCGGAGCGTGCGGCGGCAGCATGCGGCGGTCGCGCCGTTTATTGGGCGAACGGTTGTTGTATGTAGCGGCGTACCGTTGCGAGCGGTGCCGCGAGAGAGTGCGCGCGTCGTATCTGGATTACTTGCGGGGTCTCAAGTACGCGGCGTGCCCGAAGTGCGGATGGCATGATTTGGCGGCACGCCGGCGACTTGACCGGGTGGACAAATTAAACCGGAACCCTTTGCGTCTGCTGCAGCGGTTTTTCGGCGCAGGTCTGTACCATTGCGCCCATTGCCGGTTGCAATTTTACGACGTTCGCCGTTTACGAAGGGAAAGGGAAGAGCGGAGTGCAGCGGCGACGAGAAAGGTCGGAAGTGAATCAGAAACTTAGAGGCGAAATGGGAGCACAAGTTATGAAGAGACGTAAATTCTTGACCGCCACGGCAGGTGCGGCGACGCTGGCGTTGGAGGCTTCGCGCAGCAAGCTGGAGGCGCAGTCTCAGTCGAAGCAAAACGGCCGGGAGTATTACGAACTGCGGCGCTACCATATGCAGTCCGGACCGCAACAGAAGCTTACGGACCGGTATGTGGCGGAGGCGCTGATTCCGGGGTTGAACCGCTTAGGCATTCAGCCGGTGGGAGCATTTCATCTCTACCTGGGACCGGAGACGCCCGCCTTGTATGTGCTGATGCCGGCGATGTCGGCGGACACCCTATTGAACGCTGAGTTCCAGCTTGCGAAGGACGAGGAATACCGAAGGACGGGAGCGGCGTTTCTGCGCGCGCCGGCAAACCAACCGGCATACGACAGGATGGAGAGTTCGCTGATGGTGGCATTCGAGGGCTGGCCTGCGCTCACGGTACCTCCGGTCACACGGCAGCATGGCGCGCGCGTCTTTCAGCTTCGGACTTATGAGAGCCCGGGTACGGAGGACCATCGCACGAAGGTGGAGATGTTTCACCAGGGCGAGTTTGGGATCTTTGAAAAAGCCGGATTCTGGAACGTCTTCTTTGGCGATACTCTGATCGGTCAGAGATTGCCGAACTTGACTTACATGTTGAGCTTCGCCGATCTTGCGGAGTTAAAGGCGAAGTGGAAAGCATTTGAATCGGATCCCGACTGGAAGAAACTGAGTTCCTCGCCGAAGTACAACTTCGAGCCGATTGTTTCGAATGTCAGTAATTTGATTCTCGATCCGACTTCTTACTCGCAGATTTGAGAGCACCGCAAGGGGTCAGTGGCTCGGCTGGGCCGCGCCGTAGAAGTAGTAATCGGCCGAGTACGGGGAGCGGGTTTCAGAGCCGGCGTGCGCCGCATCGCAACCAGCGGAGGGTGCCTTTCCGCCCTTTGTACTCAAGCGCTGAATGCCGAGGACGGGTGTCATGAGACCATCGCCGCGGTGAGCGGCGGCTGAGAGCAAGAGCCAGGGGATGGAATCGGGATCAGGCGAGTCGGTAGTTGCCGAGACTTGGCCGACCACCGCGCTACCATCGGCGGCCTGCCACGTGGGGCCTGCGAAATGGTGGCCGATGGTTTCGCCACTTGCGTTCAGTAACTGCGCTTCCGGCGCTTTCAGGGTCCAAGCATATTGGCCGGCGTCCGCTTTGCAAACGTAGATCTGATCGCCTTGAGCGCGGACGTGAAGGAGCAAATGCTGGGAACGTGGCGGACGGAGACTCTCCGGAACATCCGGGGGTTGCGTGGGGACAGGCAGTTGCGCCCCCGCGACAGCAGCAAACAGCGAGAGACACAGCCAAAACTTCGAAGTCATCACTTCCTAAGATCCATACAGGAGAAGAACTGGAACAAGCGGAGGTCGCGGTTAAACTGAGAACGCATGCCGACCAACGCACTTATACACGAGAAGAGCCCGTACTTACGACAGCATGCGCATAACCCCGTGAACTGGATGCCGTGGGGTGAAGGGGCGTTCGCAAAGGCACGCACGGAAGACAAACCGATTTTCCTCTCCATTGGATATTCAACGTGTCATTGGTGCCACGTAATGGCACACGAGTCTTTTGAAGATGAGCGCGTGGCAGAGATCCTGAACCGGGAGTTTGTGCCTGTGAAGCTGGACCGGGAAGAACGTCCGGACGTGGACCGGGTATACATGCTGTTCGTGCAAGCGTCGACAGGCGGCGGCGGATGGCCTATGTCGGTTTGGCTGACGCCGGAACTGAAGCCGTTCTTTGGCGGCACTTACTTTCCCCCGGACTCGCGTTACGGGCGACCCGGATTCAGGGAGCTTTTGATGCATCTCGCGCAAGGCAGGAAGCAGCACAGAGCGGAGGTAGAGGCTTCCGGCAGCAATGTTGCCGAGCAACTTCGCTCGCTAAGTGCTCCCGCGAAGACGGCCGGCGAACCAGATAAAGAGCTGTTTGAGTCTCCTTACCGGCAGTTCCGGCGCATGTACGATTCGCGTTGGGGTGGGTTTGGGAGTGCGCCTAAGTTTCCGCGTCCGGTGGTGTTGAACTATCTGCTTCGTTATTACTACGAGGCCCAGAGTGAGGAAGCACTGGAGATGGTTACGCACACGCTGCGGATGATGGCGGCGGGAGGCATGCACGATCAGCTGGGCGGCGGCTTTCACCGCTATTCGGTAGATGAGCGCTGGTTTGGGCCGCATTTCGAGAAGATGCTGTACGATCAGGCGCAACTGGCCATCTCCTACTTGGAGGCTTATCAGATTACAAGCAACCCCGAGTTCGCTGACGTGGCGCGGGGCACTTTGGATTACGTTCTGCGGGATCTAGCGGACGGGGCGGGCGGTTTCTATTCAGCGGAAGATGCCGACAGTCCCGATCCGGAAGATCCGGCGCATTCAGGCGAGGGAGCTTTTTATATTTGGCGCCAAGCGGAGATCGAGAAGCTGGTGGGGCGGGAAGACGCGCCGACTTTCTGCCAATACTTCGGCGTAAGATCGCAGGGCAATGTAGAAGAAGACCCGCACGGCGAGTTTACTGGACGCAATAT
>CAXUCT010000218.1:3011-7749 GCA_964249415.1 uncultured Bryobacteraceae bacterium
ATTCTGTACCGCCCCGAACGAGGGGGAAGCGCGGGTGAAAAAGGGAGCGAAGCGGCTATCCGGCGAGCGGGTGAAGTGCTTTTTGAAGCGCGCGGCGAGAGGCCGCGTCCACATCTGGACAGCAAAGTTTTGAGCTCCTGGAACGGGCTGATGATCTCGGCTCTTGCGAAGGGATATTGCGTTTTGAACGAGGTTCGATATCTGGTGGCTGCAAGACGGGCCATGTCTTTCTTGCTCACGACAATGTACGACACCCGGACGGGGCAGTTGCAGCGGAGATTCTGCGACGGGGAGGCAGCGATACCGGCGTTTCTAGACGATTACGCCTTTGTGGCGCAGGCGCTGCTGAATCTGTTCGAAGCGATCTCTGAGCCAAGCTATTTGCAGACCGCAATTGATCTGGCGCGGCGAGGGTTCAAGCAGTTTGAAGACACGGCGCAAGGTGGATTCTTCAGCACCCGGGAAAGCGCTCCCGACATTTTGCTGCGAATGAAAGATGATTACGATGGCGCGGAGCCTTCCGCGAACTCTGTGGCAACGGAGGTGTTGCTACGGCTGGCGCATTTAACCGGGAACGACGAATTTCGCGCCGCAGGTGAGCGATCGTTACGAGCATTCGCTTCCAAAATGAAGGCCCAACCGACCATGGCCCCGCAAATGTCGGTGGCGCTAGGGCGCTGGCTGGCTGAACCTGAGCAGGTGGTGATCCGCTGTAGCGAAGTGGACGAGAGGGCGGAGGGCTTGCTGACTCAGGAGCGACGGAAATTTTCTCCTAATGCAACCGTGCTGGCCCTGAGCGATACAGCGGCTCATGCACTTAGGGATAGCGCGCCATTCCTGAGCAGCTTGGAGCGCAAGGGAAAAATGACCATTTACCGATGCCGGAACTTGACTTGCGAGCTGCCCGGGATTGTCGAGTAATGCGAAGTTCGCCTTTGAGGCGTGAACGGTAGCGATTGAGTGTGCGAACGACGCCGTTTAGCGGCGAATTAGTTGTAGGGCTTGATAAACTGTGGCCGAATGTCCAACCCCACTGACTCAGCGCGCACAACGATATTGAATGGCAACGCTCTTCCGTTAGATGGACCCGAACTGAAGGCTGGCGAGATAGCTCCCGACTTCGAGATGGTCGATAGCTCGCTTCAGAAGGTAACCCTGGAGAAGACAGGCAAGGACGTGCGGATCTTTAGCGTGATTCCTTCTTTGGATACTCCGGTATGTGATGCGCAGACGAAGCGCTTTGAGGATGAAGCCGCGCAATTATCGGATGTACGAATTTTCACGATCAGCATGGATTTACCCTTCGCACAGCAGCGCTGGTGCGGCAGTTTCGGAATTAATCGAGTGACGATGCTGTCGGATCACAAATCGGGCTCCTTTGGGGAGCACTATGGAACATTGATTCCCGATTTGCGCATAGAGAGCCGAGCGATTTTTGTGGTCGATTCTGAAAACAAACTGCGACATGTGGAATACGTGAGGGAGGTGGGCGCGCATCCAAACTACGCCGCTGCCTTGGATGCAGCTCGGCAGGCTGTCCGGCAAAGGGCTGCCGCCAGTTAAACAGGCCGCCCTGAGGGATTACGCAGCCCCCGCAGCAAAGGGCAGCAGACCGGACTGCCGGTTCGTATCAGGGAGAGTAGCCGTGAGGAACCAGAATTCCTCAATCGCTTTAACAACGTTCTGATACTCGTCCAGGTCACCGGGCTTTGTAATGAAGCAGTTGGCGTTGAGCGCATAGGCTTGGGCGATATCTTCGTCGGAGCGCGAACTGGTCATCACTAGAATTGGGATCTGCTTTAAGGTGGGGGATGTCTTTACCTCGGCCAGCACTTCGCGACCGTTCTTACGCGGCAAATTAAGATCCAGCAGCATCAAATCCGGGCGCGCAGCAAGACCCTTTTCGGAATTGTGTAAGTACTCTATCGCTTCGACACCGTCCTGTGCCACGGTGAGTTGAACCCAAACTGGGGTGTCCTTTAACGCCTCGCGGATCAGGCGTACGTCGCTTGGACTATCTTCTACCAACAAAATCCGCAGCGATCTAGTCATAAGCCTTCTCTGAAAAGAGTGGCAGCAATTGTAACGCCAAACCCGTAAGTAGTTGCGCTTACAGACAGAGGCCGCGCTGCGCCGGTAACATTTTGTATACGCCTTACACTATTTTGGAAAAAAGTGCGGAGTTGGTGCTAGGTAACGTGGACTGGAAGCAACCATTGACATTTCGCTAAGTTCCTTCTTATCATTGACATTGCAACAGATTCCGGCCAGGGCAGGTGGCAGGTGAAAAGCGGGAGGCGCTTTGATCAAGCTAGACATCATCAATGAGGTAGTCAACCGGACTGGCATTACGAAGACCAAAGCCGAGATGGCGGTTGAGACAGTTTTCCAGACGATGAAGAAGGCGCTCAGCGAGGGCGACCGCATTGAGTTACGAGGATTCGGAATCTTCAACGTGCGTCCGCGGAAGACAGGTATTGGCCGGAATCCCAGGACCGGCGCTGAGGTAGCGATTCCACCCGGGAAGGCGGTGCGCTTTAAGCCGGGAAAGGAACTGCAGACGCTGCAGTAATGCGAGTGTCTGAGCCGGGTCCCACAGGCCGGATAAAGGATGCACTTGCAGATATAGATCCGGGCGCGGTGGCGGCCTCGCCAAATTGGCCTGTTCCCCCTCCGAAGCAATCGCGCGGATCACGTGCTTCACGCGGGCGCACAGGGCGGGATCGATGGTGGTTAAGTGCGCTGCTATTCCTGCTCACGCTCATTACCACCACTGTGTACGGTTCTGCTGTAGCCGGCAGTTTTTCGCTCGGACGAGCGCTCAGTGAGGATTTCATCACGGACAGCTATGCGCGGCTTGTTCACGGTGGTGACATTTGGAACGGGATCGTCTATGCGGCGCCTCTGCTGCTGATTTTGCTTGCGCATGAGTTTGGGCATTATGTGACATGCCGGCGCTGGGGCGTAGACGCAAGCTTGCCTTATTTTGGACCTTCCCCCACACTGCTGGGCACGGTGGGTGCGTTTATCCGGATTCGCTCACCCATTTACAGCCGCCGAAGCCTATTTGATATTGGCGTGTCGGGCCCGCTTGCTGGGTTTATCTTGCTGCTGCCGTTTCTGTTAGCGGGAGTGTGGATGTCGCACGTGGTTCATGGCGTTCAGGCGCAAGGGCCCTTCGCGTTCGGGACTCCTCTGTTATTGAGAACAGTGGAGGAGATGCGTTTCCCAGGCGTGTCTACAGTAGATATCTCGCTTCATCCCGTCGCGCTGGCAGCTTGGGCCGGTTTGTTAGCAACTGCGATCAATCTCCTGCCGGTGGGGCAACTGGATGGCGGCCATATATCCTACGCCGTGCTGGGCGAGCGTGGCCATCGCGTCCTCTCGCTGGGGCTGTTGGGGGTACTGGTGGTTTGCGGATTCATGTATTGGCCCTGGTGGCTCTGGGCGATTGTTATGTTCTTTTTTCGGCGCCACCCGCTGATCTACGACACCGAGCCGCTGGGAACGTCCCGCCGGGCGCTCGCGGTGGTTGCGCTGCTGCTTTTCGTCTTATCAATCTGCATTGTGCCGGTCCGGTAGCAGACGCGCTTTCGTTATGAAGATCTCAGCGACGATCATCACGTTCAACGAAGAGCGTAATGTGGCGCGCGTGATCGAGAGCCTGCGGTGCTGCGACGAAATTCTGGTTTTAGATAGTGGGTCGCACGATCGTACGGTGGAGATTGCGACCAAGCTAGGCGCCCGGGTGGTGGAAGCCTCCTGGCATGGTTACGCGGCCCAGAAGAATATTGCAGCGGAATTGGCGGCACACGATTGGATTCTGTCACTCGACGCAGATGAGAGTTTGAGCGAGGCGCTCGAAGCCGAGCTTTGGCAGATCAAGAAGGCCGGCCCGAAGTTTAACGGCTATACGATGCCCCGCCTGGCGCAGTATCTGGGCCGCTGGATCTTACATAGTGGATGGTACCCGGACCGCAAGGTAAGGTTGTTCAACAAGCACAAGGCGAAGTGGGTGGGCCAATTCGTTCATGAATCGGTGACGGTGGATGGTCCGGTAGGACATCTCAAATCGAACCTGCTCCATTTCACGTGTAACTCACTGTCGGAGCATTTGCGGAGCATGGACCGATATACAACGCTGGCTGCGCAAGAGATTGTGTCACGAGGCAAGCCGGTTCGCTTTAGCCAGTTGCTGTTTGATCCCCTGTGGATCTTCTTTCGCACCTATGTGGTAAAGCTCGGCTTTCTGGATGGTATAGAGGGGCTGGCGATTGCCTACATGGCCGCCGCGTATAACTTCGTGAAGTATGCGAAAGCGCGCGATATGAGTCCGGGCCGGGAGTGCTAGTGCGCATTCTGCACGTGGATACAGGCGCGGAAATGCGGGGCGGCCAATACCAGGTTCTGCTGCTGCTTAAGGGGTTGAGAGAGGCGGGTCACGATTCGGTTCTACTCGCGCGGCAGCGTAGTCCTTTGGGGAAGGCGGCTGCGGATGAAGGCTTTCCGGTCTATTCGGCGGACGCAAAAGAGCTTTGGCGGCGATCCATAGATTCGGCTGTCGTTCACGCGCACGACGCGCGCGCCCATACGATGTCGGCCATGGCGGCACGGCGAAAATTTGTGGTCGCCAGGCGTGTCGCGTTTCCGGTGCGCCAATCTGTCGCTTCGCTGTGGAAGTACGGGCGCGCGGCAAGATATCTAGCCGTTTCGCGCTTCGTTGCCAGCCAATTAATAG
>CAXUCT010000219.1:0-4518 GCA_964249415.1 uncultured Bryobacteraceae bacterium
TCAGGATACCTTTGCGTTAGAAGTGCGCGGTGAATCCATGATCGAAGATCACATCTGCAGCGGCGATTTCGTTCTCGCTGAAAGAACCGGCAGCGTAAAGAACGGCGACATTGTGGTTGCGTTACTCGATGGAACGGAAGCTACCCTGAAGCGCTACTATGCGGAGCCCGACGGTCGAGTGCGGCTGCAACCGGCGAACTCTTCCATGGCGCCCATCTTCGTGGACCCCGCGAGTCTTCAGATTCAGGGCCGCGTACTTGCCGTCATGCGCAAGTACTGAGCAAATGTTAAAATTGACCAAGTGGCCGGGGCAGTAAACAGTTTCGGTAGGCGTCTTATTTTCTGGGATTTCCCGCGTGCCTCCTGGCAGTACGACGTAGTCGTTGCCCTTATCCTGCTCTTCATCTTCGTTACACCACGCGACTGGTTTCACGATCAGCCGAAGGCGTCCAGCATCATCCTGATGTCTTCTCTTCATGGTGCAAACAGGGTGTATATTGCTACGGAATTGCTGTCCGCACTACCAGAGTCGGAGCGCACCGGGCGTGCACAGCAGCTGATCCGGCAAAGGACAGGCAAGACTTGGCGCGTCTCACGGGTGGAACCGATCCGCGATGAAGCAGAACAAGAGATCAAGGGATTTATTGCGTACACCGCCCCGTAGGCCTCTTGCGGATTGCGCTATGAGGAGCCTTCTTGCAACGGCGTGTCTTCTTGCGTTGAGCAGGCTGGCTTCAGCTCAGAGCGCTGAGGCAGTGCTCGCACGCATGGACGGACAGGCACCCTCTTTTCACGCCATGTTCGCCGATGTGGAAATGGTGGAATACAACGCTCTCCTGACGAGCAAAACGGATGAGACCGGTACGTTGAAAATGCAGCGGCTTAAGCCGGGAGATGTCCGAGCGATCCTGGCCTTTGCGGGCGCTGAGACGGATGCCCGCACCATCGCGTTTCTAGGCAAAAAGCTTGTGCTTTACTACCCGAAGCTGAATACGTATAACGAAGTTGACATCGGCGAGCAGGGCCTCGCACTGAATCAGTTTTTGCTATTGGGTTTTGGCTCGTCAGGTAAAGAGCTTGCTGAGAGCTATACCGTGAAGTTTGTAGGATTAGAAAAAGTTGCCGGACGCGACACGTCAAAACTGCTACTTCTTCCCAAAGACCCGGGTGTTAAGCAAACCCTGCAGAAGATTGAGATCTGGGTACCGGATGACTCCGCTAATCCCGTTCAGCAACAGTTTTACGAACCGTCCGGCAATTATCGAAAGGTTACCTACACCGGCATTACGGTGAATCCGCCCATTAAGGGAACTTTGGAATTCAAACTGCCCGCTAAAGCTACGAAGCAGGGGTAAAAAGGTCGATCCAAATAGTTGTCACCCCGGAAGATGGCAGATCCCAAGAAGACCTCCGACAGGTTCGCGTTCATTGATTGGACGCGTGGACTGGCAGCTTTGGTGATGTTGCAGGGTCACACGTTTGACTCCTTTACGCGGACGGATCTACGCAACAAAGGCCCGTTCATGCTGTCGCAGTTCTATGGCGGGCTGCCACCAGCCATCTTCTTGTTCCTGACTGGTATTACCTTCGCCTTTCTGATGGACAGCCAGAATAAGGGGAATGGCAGTTCATGGCAGCGCGTTGTGGTAGCGCTAAAGCGATCGCGCTACTTGTTCCTGCTGGCATTCCTCTTTCGCATACAGCTCTACGTTTTCGGTTTTCCCACTAGTCCAGCGGATCAACTGCTGAAGGTGGACATTCTGAACTGCATGGGATTCGCGATGCTCATCATGGCGCCTATGGCAGTCTTCACAACCGTGGAACGTATCCGCCTTTGCACTGTATTGGGCTTTGTAATTGCAGGCCTCGCCCCCGTGGTGAGTCAGATCGACGGAAATAGCGTACCGTGGATACTTCGCTCCTACTTCTTTCCCAGCTACAACACCTTTGGATTTTTCCCTTGGGCCTCGTTCCTCGCTTTCGGCCTGGTGGCGGGAAGCGTGATTCGTCTTGTTCCTCGAGAGGAGCTTGGGCGCGCGATGATCTGGTTCTTGGGCGTAGGTGTGGGTCTGGCGTTGATGGCCCATCAGCTCTCCAACCTGTCCTATTCTATATATCCGAAGAGCGACTACTGGCTAAACAGTCCGGCGCTGATTATGATTAAGCTGGGCGTTGTTCTGGCGCTTTTAGCGCTGGCGTATCTGTGGGTAAATCTTGGGTCGCCCGCTCGCTGGAGCCTTTTCCGCCAGCTTGGAACAACGTCGCTCCTGGTCTATTGGGTGCACATCGAGTTGGTCTATGGGCGCTGGTTCGGCATCTGGAAGGAAGCTTTGTCTGTCCCTCAGGTACTGGCGTTTACGGTCATCTTAATTGCTTTAATGACCCTGCTTTCACTGCTTCGCGCCCGAGGCAAATCGGTGCTGGCGGTCTTTAAGCCGGCCGCCCTTCCCGAGCCGGGCGGCGCTTCAGGGGACTAAAATCGCTGTGCGCGCTGTGCCGCGGTCAGGAGCTTCGATAGACTTTATGGAGCACGTTCAATTTCTCCGGACGTCCATCAACAGCATGCGGGTTCTTGTCGTAGAAGACGAAAAACGAATTGCGGACTTTCTGTCCCGGGGTTTACAGAGCGCCGGGTATGCCGTGGATGTAGTGCATACGGGCGCCGACGCCATCGAGCGAGTGCATGCCACCGAGTACGACTTGGTGGTTTTGGATCTGGGGCTCCCTGACACCGACGGCTTGCAAGTGCTGCAGAAGATCAAAAACCGAAAGATCATTCCGCCAGTCTTGATCCTAAGCGCGCGTGATTCTGTGGATGACCGGGTGAAAGGGCTAGAGCAGGGTGCCGATGACTATTTGGTGAAGCCGTTTGCTTTTTTGGAGCTTTTGGCTCGGGCGCGTGTTCTGCTACGGCGCGGGCAGCCGACTCCGGAAAAGCTGCTGGTCGGCGATCTCACGCTCGATTGCATCCGGCGAAAAGTTAGCCGCAACAACGAGAACATAGAACTTGCGCCCAAAGAGTTCAGCATTCTCGAATACATGATGCGCAACCGGGGGCGCCCGTTGAGCCGCACCATGATTGTGGAGCACGTGTGGGATATGGATTACGATGGGCTCACGAACATCGTTGATGTGTATATCAGGCATCTGCGCAGCAAGATTGACGACAAGTTCCCGGCCAAAATGATTCACACCGTGCGCGGTATCGGATACATGCTGGATCTGCCGGAGACGTCCCAATCTCCGGCGGCTGCACCTGAGCCTGTCAGCGCCTAGGTCCCACGATGTTTTGGAAGAAGCTAGGCAAAGTAAAGCTCTTCCGCACTCTTCGTTTCCGTTTAGCGGCAAGTTTTCTTCTACTGCTGGTTGCCGTTCTTGCCATCCTCGGCGTGGCGGGAACCAGGAACCTGAGCAAGACGCTTGCCGACCAGAGCGAAGACGAACTGGGTGAGCAACTCGGCTCGCTGAAGGGGTGGATCCAGTTCTACGACGATAGCGGGAAGCCTTATTGGTTCGCCGACTTGACCGATCCGGAAGAGAAGGCCGAGGTCACCAAGCTCCAGAGCGTCTACGTCATCGCCGACGATCAGGGCAAGTCGGAGCTGGCGTCGACAGATCCTTCGTTGAAGCCCCTCTACAATCGCAAAACAATCTTGTCTGAGCTGGCGCAAATGCAGCGGACGCACGAGCCCGTGATGAAAGTGAGCCTGGGCGCAGACGGCACGCCGTACCAGGTCATCAGCAGCACTTTGACCGATGCAAAACACGGCCGCAAATGGTACTTGGCTGAGGGCCGCAGCTTAGCCGCAGACCGGATGGTGGTCCGGCGTTTCGTGAGGAACTTCTGGCTTTTCTTCCCTATTGCGCTGCTGGCGGGAATGGTAGTGAGCTGGATTTCAGCAGCCAGCATTTTGCGGTCGCTGCATTCGGTGGAAAAAGCCGCGCAGGAGATTACCGGATCGAGCTTGGGGCTACAGATCCCCAAGCGAGGCGCTGACGACGAGTTGGATCGCTTGGTGGATTCGTTCAACGCCATGAGCGGGCGCCTGAAGGCCTCCTTCGACCAGATGCGCCAGTTTTCGACGGACGTGTCGCACGAGCTTCGCACGCCCCTTACAGCAATTCAGGGGCAGTTGGAAGTAGCGCTGTTCACGGCCACGCGTAAGGAACAGCTACAGGAGGCCATTGAAAACGCTCTACAGGACGTGGAACGCCTGTCGAACCTGGTGCGCGCCTTACTGCTGCTCTCGCAATCTGAGTCCGGCCAGATTCGGGCCAACAAGAGCGTGCTGGATTTAGGCGAGCTGGTGGAGGACTTGGTCGACCAGTACCAGATTCCCGCCGAGGCGGAAAGCGTGAAGCTGACACAAACGCACCGCGAGTCAGTACCTTGCGAGGCGGACCGGACGCAGATAGAGCGGGTGGTAACGAATCTGTTGTCGAACGCCATCAAGTACACACCCAAGGGCGGTTGGGTGCAAGCTAGCGCGGAACGGGCCGGGAATCACGTCCGCTTGA
>CAXUCT010000219.1:4528-7711 GCA_964249415.1 uncultured Bryobacteraceae bacterium
GGATCGTATAGGACTCAGGCGTAGGCATCCAACCTGACCACCTGCCGCAAATTTTCGATCGATTCTACCGCGTCCCTGACCCCAATCCAGAGAAAGGGCTGGGGCTCGGCCTTAGCTTTGTAGCGGCGATTGTGAAAGCGCACGGTGGCGAAGTTCACGTGGCGAGCGCAGTCGGAAAGGGTTCGCGGTTCGAGATCACGCTGCCGGTGGGCGTGGTGGCAGCGAACCTCGAGACGCCGGTTCTGCATGGCGCGGCCTGAGGTCCGGGCCGTTTTTGCCGAACGAACTGGCGGGCGCCGCCACGAGAAATCAACAACATAGGCCGTTTTTACCAAACGAACACCCCTCAAAGCGAGAAATGGGTTCGTTTTTTCAAATCTGAGCTATTTGCTCGGAAACACGGTCATAATTCGCTCGACCCATCCGGGGTCTCACTTTCTAACTAGCTTGCCAAGGATTGGATCGGCTGCCCATGTGAACAGGCTAGAACACCAGTCGGTGCCTATAGGAGAATACCGAAGTCGGGAATTTGAGTCCAAACTACCGGATTGTGTCTCAAGGGCTAACTCGGCTACCGTCGGCACCATTTCGCCAGTAACAGTTTTACGGACAGCATCGACAATCCAGGGCGCTTCCCATAGCCAACTCGAATCGTCGGAAAAGCTTTGGAGTCTTGCCGCACGCACAGTATGAAGAGAGACGAAGGAACTGCGTGGGATTTTCTAATGGCGGGACTGAAGGGGAGTGACTTTACCAAGCTTAGAAGTTCGTCGGGCGTCTCACCATCTAGTACGTTAACGACTGTTGATTTCGTTATAGACCCTTGCCCGTCTATGTTGACGAGAACTAAGCCTAGGTACTGCTTAAGAGAAGCCGGTAAGGTAAAACTACCTTCCAGGTAAAGGCCGCCTCCGATGGTCGGCGGCACAGAGATTGCTTCATCAATCACGGACAACTGCTTGGATTGTTCCCCGCCTCCAGGTTTGAGAGCGAACACATGAACCGTCGCGGGTAGGGTCGCGGGAAAAAGCGAAGCGGTGTCGGAGTACATCGTAAGCGTGCTGTGGGGTAGAACAGGCCCGCTGCGCTTTCCTTGTGGCGTTAGTTCCCCAGAAAACATCAGCGAAAAGCACTCGCGACCGTACCCTGGGTGTTAGCGTTCAGTGATGAAAAAGAGGCCCGGGCCGGAGTCGGGCCAGTCGCAATCCCAGAGATCTCCCGCGATCAGCACAAAGGCGACGCGCTCGTCGATCGCGAGTTGGACCAAATTGCGAAAGGCTTCGCGCGTGGCGAGGAGGCGAGAGCTCTCTAAGGGCTTGCCTGCTCAGGTAAGGCTCTGTGAGGTGCCGGTTTTTATAGCTCGCGAAGCCCCAGACTTAGTTGGACCGGCTGACTTGGTTGGTTGGGGGTAGTTC
This sequence comes from uncultured Bryobacteraceae bacterium, assembly GCA_964249415.1. GTDB lineage: Bacteria > Acidobacteriota > Terriglobia > Bryobacterales > Bryobacteraceae > Bog-105. The sequence goes on from CAXUCT010000219.1 coordinate 5,944, forward strand.
GGGAGACCGGTTCGCCCCACTCTTCTAGAATCCAGCTCCGTTCCCATTCCCAATCAGCAGCGGAAAATGGACGGCCTCTAGCGCGCAGAGCATTTGTTATCCATTCCAAGAACTCGTATGCTTCGGCGAGCCGGCCAGCGTGTTTCAGGCAGGAATAAGCCGAGGAGCCGAGTGAAATAGCAATCTGGCCAGGCTCGTCGCCGTACTGCGGCAGGTTGCGCAGATGACTCTGGGCATCGCCTAACGAGCTTAAGCAGGCCTCAAAATTGTTCCTCCAAGACGAAAAAAGAGCAGCCGTCTCTTCAAGAGAACGCCCAACTGGATTTGTGTCTTCAACGACAAATATGCTGGAGACCTTTCCTCCGAAGGTCACCAATTCTCTATCTGGAGGCGCCACCTGCTCGAACAAAAGGAGCAGACGCCGGCATGCGCAGAACTCTTGCAGCGCTCGAGCGTTCTGCTCAAGCGTGCCGCCAAGTTTTAAATCTAATGCTTGAGCAGTGTCACCGAGCATACCGGCGCGGCTTCGGTTGGCAGAGTTGAACCAGAACGCACCCTCGAAGTCGTCTGCATGAGTGTGCGCGAAGGTCAAAGCAAGATCCCGGTTAACACCAGTTTGTACACCGGGCTGGTCGGCAAGCCGGTGCTCAAGCAGATCAAGATCCTCAGCTGGTATTCCGCCGGAAGCGCTGGGCTCGGGAAGCTGAATGGCACGCGAAAAAAAAGGAGCTTGACGCAACAGCCAGCGCTTTAGCGCGCGCTGCCCGGCAAGCCGGTGCCCGGAGAGATCGAAAAATGGGTTTCGACGGAGCACTTCAGGAAACTTGCAGGGACGCAAAAGGACGTAAGCGACTTGGGTCCCGAACCGGCGAGCTTCGTCTATGAGGACCGGCTCCCACCTGGTTCGCTGCCAAACTGCGGGCACCGAGTCAGGCGAAAGCAGCAGAAGCAGGTAATCCGCTGAAAGCGCGTGTTCGGCTGCGTCGATTAAGTCGTGCTGCGGGTCGATGCACGCCTCTTCGGCGTATACTGTTGCGGCACAGTTCAAGTTAAGAAAGCTGGTAAGGTCGCGGGCAAGCTCTGCATCTCCGAGTGCGTAGCATATAACTGCGGATGGCATTGAGCCTACTTACACGCGCTTTCGCCGAGCAGCGCAACTGTGCTGGCCACGAAATTAAACAATCCTATCAGTGCCGCCCGGGCCGGTTTTACGAGTCGCTCCGTCCGCGCGCGATTAGGGCTATTTCGGCGAGCAACATGAAGCTAAGGCCGGCGATGCATACCCCCGGCCAGTGCCACCTGGCCCAAACCCACGCGCCTATGAGCGACCCGACGGAACCGCCTCCGAAGTAGCAGATCATGTAAACGGTGTTGATTCGATTGCGGGCTTCCGGCTTGAGGCTGAAGACGCGACTTTGGTTGGCAACCTGAGCGGCTTGCACCCCGGCGTCTAGCAGGATCACTCCCAGGACGAGCCCCCAAAGGTGGAAGCCGGCCGACCAGAAAACCACATAAGCCGCCAGGACGACCAAAATAGCAATGCTGACGACGAAGCGCGGGCTACGGCGGTCAGCCATCTTACCGGCTAGTGGCGCGACACCTGCGCCGACCGCACCAATGACGCCGAAGAGACCGGCCGCCTGACTGCGGTAATGATAGGGCGGCGTTTCGAGCAGGAACACAAGGGTGGTCCAGAATGCACTGAAAGCGGCAAAAAAGAGACCAGCGACCAACGAGATCTGGCGCAGTTTCGGGAGCTCAAGAACAA
>CAXUCT010000220.1:0-7705 GCA_964249415.1 uncultured Bryobacteraceae bacterium
GCTCAAAGGCCTGGGCCACACTCAAATGGCAACCACCTACGGCATCGCCTCAATCGCCGAAGCGCAAGCCTACGTACAGCACCCAATTCTCGGACCGAGACTCAAAGAGTGCACCCAACTTGTAAACAGCATTAACGGCCGCTCAGCGGATGCCATTCTAGGCCACCCCGACAATCTGAAGTTCCGCTCCTCCATGACCCTCTTCGCCCTCGCCAACCCAGAAAACGACGTCTTCAAATCAGCGCTTGAAAAGTATTTCAGCAGCGAATTTGATCCACTTACTCTCGAGCGCCTCTCAAACACTTAATAGTCCAGTCCCGAGTTACCTTATAAGCAAGAGCTTAGCCACAACGCCTTGTATTCCTGGGCTTCGAATTACCGTTTACGATGTACTCGGTCACCTTGCTTTATGCCAAGCGATTGATGAGCCAAGAACGTCGGCGACGGAGCGACACGCTCGCTGGTCACAAAGCCGCCTACTCGATTGCGGCGAGAATCACCTCGCGTTCAAGATACGGGTAGTTCTCAAGAACTTTGCGACGCTCGCACCCGCACTGAGGAGTCCCAAAACGTCGGTCACACGAATCCGCATGCCACGGATACAAGGCCGACCGCCGCACTGCGAGTCGTTGATCGTATACGGCTGAGATTCTCTGATTACAATGATATTCCTTGGGCCACTTTACATCGCTCAGCCGTATAAAGTAGCAGAGTACGCGCACCTTGCAGACGCATCGAGAGACGATACATGGACGCACTTCCCGGAAATAAACAGAAAGCGAAACGGCACGCCCCTGAGTGCGCGGCGTTATTATGATCCGTATACCAAATCCACAGCGTTCCAAACCAGCGCCGAGCGTCGTCTGCGTTGCCCGCGGCAGCAAGCCGGAGCGTCAGGCTCGACCTCCGGCAGCCCAGTAAATGCTTTTGCCCGCTTCGCGACAGCACCAGCTGATTCCGCTAGATAGAATCAAAAACTTTGAGCAACCAGTTTTCCACCATCCATCAACTCTGGGGAGACCGGAGCCTGAAACCCAAAACTGATCAATGAAACTGACACTTGAGTCAGCGATTGCCACTTTCGGAACGAAGACAAAGGCGAAGTTGAGCAATACAGCTGCAACCGGACATCCCGAAGATCAAATTCGGGCGCCTTTCGAGTATCTGCTGGAGGAAATAGGCGAGCTCTGCTATCTCCCGAAGGGCGTGGTCTCCGCCATCGTCGGTAGCCGATTTGAAAACCCGGCCCGACTACGCAGTCTCTGTGCACAATGCACTCGTCGGGTTTATTGAATTGAAGGCACCGGGTAAAGGCGCAGACCCACGCAAATTCAGGGACCCCCACGATAAGTTGCAGTGGGACAAGCTGCGTGCCCTCCCGAACTTGATCTACACAGATGGCAATGCCTTTAGCCTTTGGCAGAATGGCGAGCTGGTCGATTCTGTTATTACTCTCATCGGAGACATTGAAACCTCGGGTAACAAACTTCAAGCTCCTCCGGCGCTCTTAGGCCTGTTCGAAAGCTTTCTTAAGTGGCAGCCAATCCCGCCACGTAGCGCGAAGGAACTGGCCGAGTCAACGGCCCGGCTCTGCCGTCTGCTCCGAGACGAGGTGACTGAGCAACTATCTCTAAAAAGCCCGGTTTTACTGATTTGGCCGCAGACTGGCGAATGGTGCTGTTTCCGGATGCAACAGATGAGCGATTCGCTGACGGCTATGCGCAAGCAGTCACGTTCGGCCTGCTCATGGCCCGCGCCAAAAACATCGAGCTTTCGGACGGCCTCGACCGCGTGGGGATAACTCTAGGTCAAACCAGCTCACTTATCGGTGCTGCCCTCCGGCTACTAACTGAAAATGCGGAAAACCGGGCGACGCTTAAGACGGCACTTGGCACGCTAACGCGTGTGCTCGACAAAGTGGATTGGTCAAAGATTAGTAAAGGTAACCCCGATGCTTGGCTCTACTTCTATGAGGCCTTTTTAGAAGTCTATGATAACCGGCTCCGAAAAAAGACGGGCTCATATTACACCCCACCCGAGGTAGTCGGTGCGATGGTCAATCTGGTGGACCAAGTCTTGAGATCACCACGTTTCGGTCAGCACGCCGGGCTCGCGGCCGCGCCAGTGACCGTAGCTGATCCCGCGACCGGCACAGGCACTTTCCTGTTAGGCGTGCTGAAAAGAATCGCACAAACTGTTGAAGCCGACGAGGGCGCAGGATCGATCAAAGCCGCCATCAACGCCGCGATTAAACGCTTGGTCGGCTTCGAAATGCAGCTGGGGCCATTTGCCGTTGCGCAACTCCGAATTATTGCAGAGATCGTGGAACTTACTGGCGGCCCTCCAAAATCGCCAGTCAGAATGTTTGTCACGAATACTCTGGGGAATCCGCAAGATGATGAGGGGCGGATTCCCGGCTTTCTAGCCACTATTGCGAATTCCCGCAAGGAGGCCAACAAAATAAAACGCGAAGAGCCAATTACCGTGGTGATCGGGAATCCGCCCTACAAGGAGAAGGCCAAAGGGCAGGGCGAATGGATTGAGAGCGGAACCAAGAACGAAACTGAACCAGCGCCGCTGCTAGCGTGGATGCCCCCCAAAGAGTGGGGAATCGGCGCGCACGCAAAGCACCTACGGAATCTCTATGTGTATTTCTGGCGCTGGGCAACATGGAAGGTCTTCGATCATGATCCCGCTCACAATACCGGAATCGTATGCTTCATCACCGTGGCGGGATTCCTTAACGGGCCCGGATTCCAGAAGATGCGTGATTACCTGCGCCGCACCTGCGACGACATCTGGGTCATCGATTGCTCGCCGGAAGGCCATCAGCCGGAAGTGAACACGCGGATCTTTCAAGGTGTACAGCAGCCGGTTTGCATCTTGCTGGCTTCGCGTTCAGCCAAGAGCAAGAAGAATAATCCCGCCTGCGTGATGTTTCATGTCTTGCGCAGAGGTCACCGCCAGGAGAAGTTTAACGCCCTTAGTGCCGTGGGGCTTGAAAGCGTCTGGGCCGAATGCCCTTCCGACTGGCGCGCCCCCTTCCTGCCAGCCTCGCTAGGCGCTTGGGCGACTTATCCAAAGCTTGAAGACCTATTTGTCTATGATGGGTCGGGTGTTATGCCAGGTAGAACCTGGATAATTGCGCCTGATGCCGATTCTTTGAAACAACGCTGGCAGACCCTTATCCATGCACCGCCGACCAAGAAGGAAAGCCTCTTCCATCCACACCTAGCTAACGGAAAACTAGGCGACAGGCACAGTAAGCGAACTCCGGGAGATGGCCTGCCTGGATTTGACTTCCCGGCTAAATCGGTTGATGAAGAGAATGGTCCTTGTCTTGATCCCGTCCAGTATGGGCTTAGATCTTTTGATCGCCAGTGGATCATTCCCGATAACCGACTAATTAATCGGCCGAATCCTGAGTTGTGGAAGGTGCGCTCAAATCAGCAGATTTATATAACCGCGCCGAGCGACAGAACACCCACCGCAGGGCCAGCACTTACAATCACTGCGTTGATACCAGACCTGCATCACTATAACGGAAGAGGCGGACGGACTTTTCCGTTATGGAGTGACGCTCAGGGAACGGTTCCCAATATTGCCCCCAACTTGCTCGGGTTCTTGACTCAAAGTTATGGGGGCGAGGTCACCGCCGAAGACTTCATCGCTTATGTTGCTGCGACGGTGGCGCATCCTGCGTTCACTGCACGCTTCCGGGATGATCTCTATACCCCCGGTTTGCGAATCCCTCTCACAGCGGTCGCACGTACTTTCAGGGAAGCCGCCGACCTTGGCCGTAGAATCATTTGGCTCCACACCTTCGGCGAGAGGATGGATGACCCGGAGAAAGGGCGCCCGGCTCAGCCCCCACGCCTGCCAACAGACCGCATGCCGCGCATCCCTGCAGCCGGGGAGATTTCTCAGGATCCCTCAGCAATGCCCGATTCGATCAACTATGACGCAGCGAAGAAAAGACTGCTGATCGGGCAAGGCTACATCGAACGCGTCGAGCCCGGCATGTGGAATTATGAGGTCTCGGGCAAGCAGGTGGTTGTGCAGTGGTTCAGCTACCGAAGAGCAAACCGGGAGAGGCCATTAATCGGAGATCGTCGCCCTCCCTCCCCGCTCGGCGAGATTCAGCCCAACTACTGGCTCGCGGAATACACAAGCGAGTTGCTTAACGTGCTTAACGTAATCGGACTGCTCGTTGATCTCGAACCAACACAAGCCAAGCTGCTCGAAAAGATCTGTGCTGGTCCCACTTTCTCGGCTGAAGAACTCACCAAGGCAGGAGCGCTGACGGTCTCCTCCACTGCAAAGCTGAACAGCAAGCCGAAAGGGCCAGACCTGTTCGGCAATCATAACTGACATTTAGCGCATGCGACGAGGTCATGAAGGTGTTCCGGGTATCGTAAGTCGGACACATCATGCCTTTAAAATTCCGAGACATCTTGAAGCTGATCGAGGCAGACGGATGGGTTATGGTCACTCAGCAAGGCAGTCACAGGCAGTATAAGCACCCGGTGAAGTTAGGCCGCGTCACCGTGCCGGGAAAGCCCGGCGACGACGTGCATCCCAAGCTCGAAAAGAGTATCTTAAAGCAAGCCCAGATCGAGAGGAAATAGCGTGGCCGAATACACTGTGATCATCGAACAGGGCGAAAACAATTACGGTGCCTGGGTCCCCGACCTAGATGGATGCGTATCCACCGGTGCAACTCCCGAAGAGGCCGAAGCCAACATTCGCGAAGCCATCGAGCTCCACTTAAAAGGCATGCGCGAAGACGGTCTCCCCATCCCGCAGCCATCCCACTCCGTCCGCGTGAAGTAGCGTAAATAGGTCATTTTTCACAAGCCAAAAACCTAGTCACGGCCTCTATTTGGTTTCCATTCAACAAGATAGTGGGAATCGTTTGGTGCTGGTATGCTATACTCTCTTCTGAAGCAGCAAAACTTCAAAACCATGCCCGGTGCGGTTGCGCATCCGGGCTTTTTTATTTTCCCGGAGCACCATCCAATGTCAACCGAAGCCCAAATCGCCGCCAACAAAGCCAATGCCCAACACTCTACCGGTCCTAAAACACCGGCAGGTAAAGCCGCCTCATCCGCAAACCACATCCGCCACGGGTTCACCGGCGAATTCCGCCTTCTCTCGTTCGAAGATCCGCAGGACTACGAAATCTTGCATCGCGACCTTGTGCATGAGCACAAACCCTCGACTCCCACCGAGCAGATCCTGGTCGAGAGAATGGCCCAGCATCAATTTCTCCTCGGACGCGCCCTCAAGTACCAGACTGCGGTGCTCGAACTCAGTGGCAAGCCCGCGGGCGAGAAGGAACGCTCGCTCGCCCTCTATCTGCGCTATCAAACCGTCCAGGAACGCGCCTTCAGCAAATGTCTGAACGACCTGCTAAAGCTAAGAGCCGAAAAGAGAAAAGCCGAAATTGGCTTCGAATCGCAAAAGCGCCTGGCAGCGGACACAACGCGCAAAGAAGTGAACCAAACCATTCGCCAAAACAACGAAAACCGCCAGGCGGAACTGCATAAATTCCAGGTTTGGCTCGCCGAAGCTAAGGCAGAGCACCAGGAAGTGCTCACCATGAACATCGAAACACCCGAAACACGCATTCCCAATCGCTTCGAACGCATTTCGGGCGCGCCAACAAGCCGCCTAAAACGGCTCAAGCGGACATATTTGGCTAAGTTCGCACTTCCGAGTGTGCGCCGGAACGGCATAGGCGTAATCCTAGATAGAGGGTCTTCTCAACTTACCTCAACACAGACACCGTACTTTGTATAGTGGTTTTCCAAACGTAATCCACAAGATGTCGTATCTCTAGGGCAAGTCCGGTATTGACTACACTCCGTATCTGACGCATCATAGAACTCGTCCCCCCGCCAAGGAAATCATGGGCCAGCTAGCCGTAAACCTCGCACTCAAAGTCAAAGAATTGCACCGATCCTTGAAGAAGGAAGAGCGCACTGGGGTGTCATTCCCCCGCCACTTCACCGCCAAGCTGGAGCCTGGCGCCACGCCGTACGACCAGGTCACGTGGGAGCGCCGCAACGCCACCATCGGCAACGGCTCAGGATCGGTGATCTTTGAGCAGCGCGATATCGAAGTCCCTTCCGATTGGTCCCAGACCGCCACTAACATCGTGGCTAGCAAATACTTCCATGGTCGAGTCGGCTCCCCCGATCGCGAGACGGGCGTCGCTCAACTCGTCCATCGCGTCGTGGACTCCATCGCCGATTGGGGTCTCGCAGGCAACTACTTCAAAACCTCCGAAGATGGCGAAAACTTCCGTCAGGAACTGGCCCATCTGATGTTGACGCAGAAAGCGTGCTTCAACTCGCCCGTCTGGTTCAACGTCGGTGTCAGTGAGTCCCGCGGTTACGGCTTCTACTTCGACGAAGCGGACCAAGTGGTCAAGAAGCTTCAGCCCGGTGAAAACCATCCGCAGTGCTCGGCCTGTTTCATCAACTCCGTCAGCGACACCCTGGAATCCATCCTGGAACTCGCCAAGACGGAAGGCATGCTTTTCAAATGGGGTTCGGGCACCGGTACCAACCTGTCTCCCATTCGCGAAGACGACGCCTATCTTTGGGGTGGCGGCCGTGCCTCCGGTCCGCTCAGCTTCATGAAGGGCTTCGACGCTTTCGCGGGGGTCATCAAGTCGGGCGGTAAAACACGTCGCGCCGCCAAGATGGTCATCCTCAATTCCGACCACCCGGACGTCGAAAAGTTCATCTGGTGCAAGGCCAAGGAAGAAAAGAAGGCCCACACCTTGATCGATGCCGGCTACGATTCTTCCCTCGATGGTGATGCCTACGGTTCCATCTTCTTCCAGAACGCCAACAACTCCGTCCGCGCTACCGACGAGTTCATGCAGGCCGTCGTCAGCGACACCGATTGGTGGACCAAGAGCGTAGCCACCGGCGAAAAGAAGGACCGCTATAAAGCACGTGAGCTGATGCGCCAAATCGCCGAAGCCACTCACCAGTGCGGCGATCCCGGCATGCAATTTGATACCACCATCAATCGCTGGCACACATCCAAAAACACCGCTCGCATCAACGCCTCCAACCCCTGCTCGGAGTACATGTTCCTCGACGATTCTGCCTGCAATCTGGCCTCGCTGAATCTGATGAAGTTCGTTGGTCCTGGCGGCACCTTCGATGTCGAAGCTTTCCGCCACGCCGTCGACACCGTCATTCTGGCCCAGGAAATCATCGTTGATAACGCCAGCTATCCCACGGAAAAGATCGCCAAGAACTCGCACGATTTCCGTCCCCTTGGTCTCGGCTACGCCAATCTCGGCGCCATGCTGATGTCGCTCGGCTTCGCTTACGACAGCGATGCCGGTCGCGACTTTGCCGCGGCCATCACCGCCATCATGTGTGGCCAGGCCTATCTCACCAGCGCACGGATCGCGGAAGCCGTCGGCCCCTGCCCCGGTTATCCCGAGAACGAATCGTCGTTCCTCGACGTCATCCGCATGCACTGGAACTCCGTCAACGGCATGGACAGTAAGCGCGTCCCCCCTCACATGTTCAAGGCTGCGGAAGAGTGCTGGCGACATGCTCATGAGCTCGGTAGCCGCACCGGTTACCGCAACGCGCAAGTCACTGTGCTCGCGCCCACCGGCACCATCGGCTTCATGATGGATTGCGACACCACCGGCATTGAGCCTGATCTCGCG
>CAXUCT010000221.1:0-7695 GCA_964249415.1 uncultured Bryobacteraceae bacterium
CCACCATGTCATCCCCAACCAGACCCTTTGAGTCCGAGCCCACATCCCCCCGGGGCGGCTCCGCCACGCTAGGCAAGAACGTGACCGTCAAAGGGCAGATCTTCGCTCGAGAAGACCTGACCATCGACGGCGAAGTCGAGGGCACCGTCGAGTGCCAGGAACACCGTCTAACCATCGGACCGAATGCGCGCGTACAGGCCGGTCTTAAAGCTCGCGAGATCATCATCCAAGGATCGATCCAGGGCAATGTCGATGCCACCGACAAGATCGACATCAAAAAAGAGGCCAAGCTCGTCGGCGATATCAAAACCAGCCGCATAGTTATTGAAGACGGAGCTTACTTCAAAGGCAGCATAGATATCTCGAAGGCCACCGCAGCCGCGGGAAGTAAGCCGTCCCAACAATCTTCTGCCACCCAACCTTCCCATTCTTCTTCTCAGCCCTCCACTGCAACTTCGAGCCCTGTTGGCGTTAGCAGCCCCATGGGTGCAGTCCCGGCATTGAAATAAAGTACACGTGGGAGTGGCTGCCACCCTTTACGCGCCGCTCCCACGTGACATGACCTGCATCGCTCCCATGAGCGCTCTGTTGATATATGAAATTTAGCGCGGGAAAGGGAGCTGCCATCAAGCCGTCTTCCCAGGACGGACCCACAGCTCTAACACGGCATAGCGGCGGATTCGATCAGTTCTGCGCGATGCTGCAACGGTCGGAGAATCTGTCGATCCTTGACATGTCCGGTGCTAGCCAGGCAAATATCAGTTTCATCACCGGCCTGGGCCATCGCATCTCCTCAGATGATGTCATCGGCACTATGCAGCAGTGTTTCGGTGACGACTTCCTCGAGAATCAGCAAGCCGCCAGTACCGCCCAGCGTTTTCTTGATCAAACTCTGACCTTTCCCGACCAATCCTTTGATGGCGCCCTGGTTTGGGACACGCTGCAATTCCTCGCGCCTCCGCTTCTCGATCAGGCCATTGTGCAACTTCTTCGTGTCATGCGTCCGGGTGGCATGCTGCTGGTCTTTTTCAACTCCGATGAAAAGGCCACGGGCATTCCCGTCTATAACTACCGCATTCAAGACCAGAAGACGCTTCTGCAGATCCCGCGCGAAGGCCGTTTGCAGGAGTGTCAATACTTCAATAACCGCGCCGTAGAGCGGCTTTTTGAAGCAGCTACCTCACTTAAATTTTTTCTCACCCGTGACCACCTCCGCGAAGTAATTGTCCGCCGCTAGGGAACTGTCTTGGGCGTTTTCGCTCTACCTGTTCAAGAAAACGTCCGATTCCGCTAGCCCTCTACAATAAACTTCAAGGAGCCTTCGTTGGCATTAGAAGATGAGTTATTGCGGCAGCGCCACGAGCGCCTGTCGCAAATTCGGCAGCTCGGTTTTACACCTTACGGGCACGCCTTTAATTACACCCACACCATCCCTCAGATCCTCGCCGAATTTGGTGCGAAGAGCGCGGAAGATCTGGCCAATCCCGTTCGCGTCCGGGTAGCCGGGCGTATCTCAACCCTGCGCCGTATGGGCAAAGCAGGCTTCCTCCATCTCCTCCAAGACGGCGAAAAGCTCCAACTCTATATCAAGAAGGATGCGCTGCCCGAAGCGAGCTACAAGCTTTACGAGATTCTCGACATAGGCGACCTCATCGGCGCCTCCGGCTATCTCTTTCGCACTAAGACAGGTGAATTGAGCGTTCACGTCGAAGAGCTCTTCTTCCTGTCGAAAATCATGCTTTCCCTGCCCGAAAAATGGCACGGCCTTGAAGACATCGAGACTCGTTACCGCCAGCGCTATCTCGATCTCATCGCTAACCCGGAGGTCCGCGCCACTTTCATCACCCGGTCAAAGATCATCCGTTCCCTCCGCAAGCAGCTTGATGAGCGCGGCTTCCTCGAAGTGGAAACGCCCATGATGCAGTCGCTCTATGGCGGCGCGACCGCCCGCCCCTTCACCACTCATCACAACGCGCTCGACATCGATCTCTACCTCCGCATTGCGCCGGAGCTTTATCTCAAGCGCCTCGTCGTCGGCGGCATCGAACGCGTCTACGAAATCAATCGCAACTTCCGCAACGAAGGCATCTCCACTCACCACAATCCCGAGTTCACCATGCTCGAGTTCTATCAGGCCTATACGGATTACCGCGGCATGATGCAGCTCTCTAAAGAACTGCTCCGTCAGGTAGCCACCGACGCCACCGGTTCCACCCAGATCACCTACCGCGACCGCCCGCTCGACTTTGTAAGCTTCCGTGAGTTCTCCATGCGCGAAGCTGTGGTGGAGTTCTGGCCACCGGAGCGTGCCGGCAAACCATCGCTCGACAACCTGAAAGACTCCGATTGGCTACTCCGCCATTCCAAAGAGACCACTCCCGGCGCTGCACTCGTCAGCCTCTTCGAGCAACACGTCGAAAATCAGCTCTGGGATCCGACTATCATCTACGACTTCCCCGCCGAAGTCTCGCCACTATCGAAACCCAAGTCCGACGAGCCCGATTTCGTCGAGCGCTTCGAGATCTATGCAGCCGGCATGGAAATTGCCAATGCGTTCAGTGAACTCAATGACCCTCAAGAACAGCGCCGCCGTTTCGAACAGCAGCTTGCGCGCAAAGCAGGTGGTGATGAGGAAGCTCACGTCATGGACGAAGATTACATTCGGGCGCTCTGCTACGGCATGCCGCCCGCCGGCGGCGAAGGCATCGGCATAGACCGTCTCACCATGCTCTTAACCGATTCCAAATCCATCCGCGACGTGATTCTTTTCCCTCTACTGCGCCCCGAACCGCCCACTGCGCTCGTGGAGCGCTTGCGCGAAATCGCTCCTGATCCCCTATCGTGACCGGCTGCCATGTCCCGTTTTGAGTGGATGGTCGCGCTTCGCTACCTGCGCGCGAAACGAAAGCAGACCGTCATCTCAGTTATCACCGTCATCTCCATCATCGGAGTTGCCGCCGGTGTTACGGCACTGATCATTGCGCTCGCCATCAACAATGGCTTCCAAAGCACGCTTCAATCCAGCCTTCTCAGCGCCACCGCCCACGTCAGCATACTCGAGCGCAATCCCTCTTATGGCATTGAAGATTGGGAGCAACTCGTGCCGAAACTTCGGCGCATCCCGCATGTGATCGGCGCCACGCCCGGCCTCTACGGCCAGATCGCCCTCAAAGGTCCGTTAGTGGGAACAGGCGCCGTACTCAAAGGCGTCCCTCTCGGCAACGGAGCGCCCGTCCCCGAGATGCTGCGCCACCTTCTGAAAGGCTCCCTCTCCAGCTTCGACGACCCCAAATCCGACGGCATCGTCCTCGGTGCGCGCCTTGCTGAACAGGCCGGCGTTGTTCTCGGTAGCCCCATCACCGTCATTGGAACCGAACTCACCCCACTGAGCCTCGCCCCGAGTCTCTTCCATTTCCGCGTCGTAGGCATCTTCGAGTCCGGCCTTTACGACCTCGATAGCACCTGGGCATTCACATCCCTGCCCGCTGCTCAGCGCGTGCTCGATCTCAATGACATCGTCAACACGGTCGAACTTCGCCTTGACAACATCTACGAAGCGCCCAACGCGGCTCGCCAAGCCGAAGCGCTCACCGGCCCCAAGCTCATCGCGAAAACCTGGATGGATCAAAACCGCTCGCTCCTCAACGCTCTCCGCTTAGAGAAGCTGGTCAGCCTCATCACCGTCAGCCTGATCGAACTCGTCGCGGCCCTGAACATTCTGGTCGTCCTTGTCATGCTCGTGATGGAGAAGCATCGCGACATCGCCATTCTCATGTCCATGGGCGCGCGCCGCCAGCAGATTCAGCGCATCTTCATCTTGCAAGGACTGCTCATCGGCGGCCTTGGTTCCACCATCGGCTTGGCGTTAGGCTACGCCACCACTGCCCTCTTCAACCACTATCGCTGGCTCAGACTCGATGAACAGATCTACGCCATCAGCTATGTGCCTTTCCAAAGTCACTGGATTGACGGCGTGTGGGTAGCTGGCTTGGCCCTGTTTACCAGCTTCTTCGCCACCCTGCATCCATCGCGAAGCGCCTCTCGCATTGCTCCCGCCGAAGCTCTCCGCTACGAGTAACCGCAACCGCCATGCTACTTCTGTGCGCCGCGTTTGATTGCAAAGTCCCACACCAACAGTTGCACCTCATTCGGATCCCCATCGCCATTGTCTTGAAACTCCACCAGCGCATATTCGCCAGGCGCAAGTGAGTTCTGCGGCCACACACGATACAATCCGCTCGCCAGCTGTTGCTCGAACGTGTCCATCTGCTTCCGTTGCTCCACGCTCTGCTTGGCCACCGGAATGATAGATATGTTCTCCACTAGCCGCGCGCCCTTCTTTGGCGTAAGCGTGATAATTCCAAATCGCTCTTCCTTTTCGAGCCTCAGAAAAAAATCCGGCCGCTCTTCATGCACATCGAAGTCAGAACGCTCTCCCTTAATGACGACCGCGGCTTTACCCGGAATCACAGGAACCGGCGACAGAGCTGCCAATGCCCTCCGCTTCTTGTCCGTGATCACCTGGTAGTCCGCCATCTTCAGCGCTTTCATCTGGCCGCCCTCTTTGTAGTAAGCGCCCGTCTCCATCGGTATGGACTCAATCTCGCGCCGCTGTTCACGTTCGGCTTTATCTTCCTCATCTTGCGCGCGCGCGCTGGTCGCCGATTGTTCGTTTCTTGCTTTCCGCTCCCGCTCGGTCTTGGCTAAATCCACCAGGTCCTGCGGAATCTCTTCCCAATCGCCCCGCTCCGTACTGAAATACCGAACCCGGTCTCCCTGCACCTGGTACTCGCGCACCGCATGATAGCCACCGTCTTTGAGGTAAAGCTTGAAAGTTTCGCCGGACAAGAGAGCGGCAGTGAGTAGAAATGCTAAAACAACCCGCACGTGGCCATTCTATCCGGCTTTTTTACCGTTGCCGATTACTCCTGCGCTACCCTGTGAATACATGGCGAACATTGGCGAAGTATTTAGTTCAGCAGCAGCGATCGCCAAAGGCATGGGCATCACCTTCAAGGAGATGCTGCAGCCCGCTATCACCGAAGAATATCCCGACGCGCCCGCTCAGGTGCAAGAGCGCTTCCGCGGCGCGCACGTTTTGCAGCGCGATGAGAACGGCCTCGAAAAGTGCGTCGCCTGCTTCCTTTGCGCTGCTGCCTGTCCAGCCGACTGCATCTATATTGAGGCGGCAGAGAACACCGGCGAGCGCCGTTTCAGCGGTGCCGAACGCTATGCTTCCGTTTACAACATTGATTACAATCGCTGCATCTTTTGCGGCTTTTGCGTAGAAGCTTGTCCCACCGACGCCATCACCCATGGCCACGGTTTTGAGCTGGCCAGCTACAACACCTCGACACTCGTTTATCGCAAGGAACAAATGCTTGTCCCGCTCCCTGAAACCGGAGCTAACCCCTCGCAAAATAATCCCGTTCCGGCCGGCGCCGAACCGAAGCTCTAACGCACAGCTTCGTTTGTCAGCCGCCTGTTCTAAAACTTTCTAAGAGCCTACCGGGACCAACAAGAACGGCGTCGTTGTCGGCGCCGTCGACCCCTGGAGCGGCTCATTGCTCACCGCTACAGCCTTAATCTGAGAAGGATTTACCGCCAGCGACGAAACGTGAACCGTATCCCCCGCCGCATCGCTTGGCCGGAACAGTCCCGCCGGTTGAGGCGCTCCCGTGTTCGGCACCAGCCAAAGCTCCAGCGTTCGATCGCTTGCCACCTGCGGCAACTGCGATGCCACCAACACCAACCCGCCGTTGCGGTTCGCAAACACAAACCCATGCGGCGCTGCTGGCGCCCCGAACGGTATGCTCCGCGTATCCGGCCTTCTCAGGATGGCAAGAGCCGATTGCAATTCATTCACCTCGCCCGTCAATCCCGCCACTTCAGTTCTTGCCGCGTTGTTGGCATTGGCAAGCGCCGACCGCAACTGATCCCGCTCACTTGCCAGTGTCGCTACCTGCGCACGCGCCTCATTAGCCGCATTCGTCAGCGCTGCTACCTGCGCCCGGGCTGTCTCGTTCGCATTCGCAAGCGTTGCCTGCAATTGGTCCCGCTCACCCGTCAGAGCCGCTATTTGTGCGCTAGCCGCGTTGGCAGCCGTCGCCAGCGCGACTCGTAATCGGTCTCGTTCACCCTTCAGGGCAGCCACTTGCAATTGCGCCGCGCTGTTTGCACTGGCCAGCGCCGACCGCAATTGATCGCGCTCGCTCGTGAGTGCAACCACTTGCGCTCGCTCCGCGCTCTGAGCGTTCGCTAGCGCCGACCGCGTCTGGTCGCGTTCATTCACCGCCGCCTGCAGTCGCCCGCCCATCTGCTGTAACTCGCTCCTGGCCCCCAGCGCGTACACCGCCAGTGCAATGCATGCCGCGGCCAATGCGGCAGCCGCCCAAATCCAACTCACCGGCCTGCGGGGAAGCTGAGGCACCACGGTAGCTGGCCGCGGCGTCACGCTCGCCAGTACGCGCTCGCGTAAGTGGGCTCCCGGCGTCACCGGTGCCGCAATCCCCGCCATCGCCGCGGTCAGCTGAGTCGCTTCCGGTACATGCTCCAGGCAGTACGAGCACTGCTCCAGCAAATGTTGCTCAATCTCCGCCGCCAGCTCTGGCTCCAGCGCCCCCAGGACGTAGAGCTCGTACAGGTCGTCCATCTCGGTGTGTGTCACTCGACTCCACCTCCCTTGACGGCCGTACGCAACCGGCTTAACCCGGAGCGCATCCAGCTCTTAACAGTTCCCAGCGGCTCGTTCAGCCTCGCTGCGATCTCTGTCTGCGAAAATCCTTCATAATACGCCAGCTCCAGCACGCGTTTCTGGTTGAAATTGAGATACGAAAACGCCGTGCTAACGGTTCTAACCTGGTCCAGAATTGAGTCTGTTTGCCGTCCCTCTTCGCCCGCGCGCACCCGCTCCGCATCTTCCAGAGGCCGCAATCGCGTGGCAAAACGGCTTTGCGCTGAACGCACGTGATCAATCGCCATGTGCCGCGCAATCGAAAGAATCCATACCCCGAACGACCCCTTCGCCGGGTTGAAATGGCGCGCATTGTTCCACACCCGTATGAAGAGTTCCTGAACCAGGTCCTCTGCCACGCTTTCGTCACGGGTAATGCGAACAAATAAGGAATAGACAATGGAGCCGTACCGGTCATAGACCGTAGCTAGCGCTTCCGGTTCGCGCTTCTGCAAGCGCTCCACCAGGTTGGCCGCGCCGTGGTCATCCACCATTGCCGGTTATAAGACGCCGTAACTCGCAATTCACAACATTCGAATATTCGGCTCTTGTGCCCCGCAATTGTGACAGGATGTCATCCATTCGCATCGCTATTCCGTACCGCCACTGAAGCTATTTTCAACCGCCATCTCAACAGGAGCCTATGCGAATCATCAGTCATCATAAATTTGCGTCCACATTCGGAGCTTTACTTCTAAGCTGTCTCACGGTCACTCGCGCCGGAGCCGTCTCGGTGACGGAAACCGGAACCTTCGGGTCTGACAATCAGGTCTATTCGTATCTGCTGAGTCTTCCGGCCGCCCAAACTCTGGATATCTACACAACCTCCTATGGCGGCGGCAAGAATTTGGACGGAACCAGTTCGGTGGCGGGCGGATTCGTTCCGGCCCTGACCATCTTCTCGGCCGCCACAGGTCAGGTCGTGGATTGCGCCGCCGTGGGCCTTACCTGCACCGGAGCCC
>CAXUCT010000222.1:0-1346 GCA_964249415.1 uncultured Bryobacteraceae bacterium
GTTCCGCACCGCTCGGCCCACGCGAACCGCCGTACTCGCCGCCGGTTATGCCGACGGCATTCCGCACCGCTTAGGCAATCGCGGCAGTGTCATCTTCAACGGAAAGTTGGCGCCCATCATCGGCGCTGTTTCCATGGATCTGACGACGGTCGATATCACCGATTCCCCCAATGCAAAGGTCGGAGACCCCGTCACGCTGCTCGGGTCAGAAGGCACGGTCAGTATCGACGCCCAGCAAATCGCGAAATGGGCGGGAACCATTTCCTACAGCGTGTTGTGCGGCATACACGCCCGCGTCCGGCGAGTATATGTGTAATATGCGAAAGCCCGTGTTGGATACTGTGAGAGGAAGGCTCGATCATGGCCGATATTGACTGGTCCGGATGCCCAATTGTTGAACGCGATCCCGAAAAATGGGTGGCGTACCGACAGTTCGCGCTTGGAGACTCGCGGCGGATTCCATTGTTGAAAACCACGACGATGGTGTGCCGGAGGAAGAGATCGCGGAGATGTTTCATGTTCCGCTAAAGGACGTACAAACAATCCTGGCTTACGCAGACCACGCCCGCCATATTGCGCATCCTGTTTGAACTTTTGCGAATCTGACCGAGCCGCGACCGTGAGGGAGCGGTCTGCCGGGGCTTCATTATTAGCCCCTCTTGGTCCGGCTCGTCCGGGGTTAGCGAACGTAAGATTGCTCTCGTTGTCTTAGGTTCGAATCGTTCGCCGCATGTGCAGAAACATGTGCGGGAGATCGTTGCTAAAGTCGATGCAGCGCGACCTGGTAGCTACGCTTTTGTGAAGATGCCTCTGCCTGCAAAGCCCGAATACAAAGAAGGGCGCCAGCACCGAAGTGAGTAAATCCGGGAACATTCCACGCCGTGTTTCCGTCTCCGAAATAGGTGGGGAGAGTTTGTCGTCTTGAAGAATAAGTGGAAAATTATCATTCTAATAGGGCTGTTGCTTCTGGTAGCAGGCGGAGTGTTTGCCAGCATCAAGCTCAGTCAACGCGGCGTCGTCACGGTTCAGACCGGCAAAGTGGGCCGGATGGATCTCACCGCCGTCGTCACTGCCTCAGGTGAAGTGAAGCCACGGAACTACATTAATATCGGCGCCAACACGCAAGGTCCCGTTCCTATTACCGGCATTTACGTCGCCGAAGGGGACCACGTTCACAAGGGCCAAGTTCTCGCCCGTCTCGCCTCTATTCAGGCGGGTGCCGCTCTCAGCGCACAAAAGGCCGCCCTGAACTCCTCGCTGGCCGATTCCGCCGCTACCGAAGCAGCTCTAAAATCTGCCGACGACGCCATCTCCGTTGCCCAATCCCAGGTCGATCACGACAAGGC
>CAXUCT010000222.1:1356-7669 GCA_964249415.1 uncultured Bryobacteraceae bacterium
CGACAAGGCAGACGTCGAACAAAAGACGCTGGATCTCAAGCGCAGTCAAGAACTATTCAACGCCAAGCTGATCGCCTCGCAAGACTTCGAAGCCAAAAAGAACGCCTACGATCTCTCCCTCGCTACGCTCGCCTCGTCCAAAAAGAGAGTCGAGCAATCCCAAGCACAGCGCGCGCAAGCTGCCGCGCAACTTGCCTCCTCTCAGACCAAGATCGCGCAAGCACGCGCTATGCTTGCCAGCTCTAACGACGTCTTTTCTCAATACGACGTGGTTGCCCCGCTGAATGGCGTCATCACCAATCTGCCCGTTCGTGCCGGTGAAACCGTGGTGCCCGGTATCCAGAATTCATCAGCCTCCACCATCATGACCATCGCCGATATGTCCATCATCACTGCCGAAGTCAACGTAGATGAGACCGACATCGTTAGCGTCAAGCTCGATCAATCCGCCGACGTCACCATCGATGCCATCCCGAATCGGACCTTCAAAGGAAAAGTCATGCAGATCGGCGACAGCGCCATTGTCCGCTCCACCGGCGTGGCGGCTTCCCAAAGCCAAACCTCCAGCCAGGAAGCCAAGGATTTCAAAGTGGTCATCGCGCTCGATATCCCCGAAAGTTTTGTGCGCCCCGGCCTCTCTTGCACCGCAAAAATCGTTACGGCAACTCGACCCCACGCCCTCACCGTGCCCATTCAGGCACTCACTGTGCGCCAACAAGCCCAGTTGCAGCAGGCTAAGCCAGGGCAGAAGCCCAATTTGGATCCAGCTGCCCAAAAGGCGGCCCGCGAAGAGCTTCAAGGTGTGTTTGTGATCAACGCAAGTAAGGCGGAGTTCCGCCAAGTCAAGACCGGCATCACCGGATCAACTGATTTAGAGGTTCTGGACGGGTTGAAAGAGGGTGATCAAATCATCACCGGCAGCTATCAGGTGATCCGCACCATACGCAACGATGCGAAAGTGAAGATCGACAACAAACCGCCGGCGATTGCGTCGGGCGTCCCGGCGTAATCCATGGCCAGCCCGTCCATATCAAGCGTAGGAATTGCCATTGAAGAGCTAACGCCCCAACAGCGGGAGGACCGCGGCGAACAGCTCAAGGGCGAGGGCATCGTCATCCGCACCTACGATCTCTGGAAAACCTACACCATGGGTGACCAGGAGATCCACGCAGTTTCCGGTGTCGATATCGAGATCCATCGTGGCGAATATGTCGCTATCATGGGCCCGTCCGGTTCAGGCAAGTCCACGCTGATGAATCTCATTGGCTGCCTCGACACTCCTACCAGGGGTCTCTACTATCTAAACGGCAAGCTGGCAAGTGACATGGAAGATGACGAACTTGCTCGTATTCGAAATAAAGAAATAGGATTCGTCTTTCAAACATTCAATCTTTTAGCGCGTGCTTCCGCTCTTCACAACGTCGAATTGCCGCTGATTTACGCCGGTATTTCTTCCGGAGAGCGCATCGGACGTGCTCGTGATGCGCTCCGCGCTGTCGACCTCGAGCCACGTATGCATCACAAGCCAAACGAGCTGTCCGGTGGTCAGCGCCAGCGTGTAGCCATTGCCCGCGCGCTCGTAAATCGCCCTTCTATTCTGCTCGCCGACGAGCCTACTGGTGCTTTAGACAGCCAAACCGGCAAAGAAATTATGGCCCTCTTTGAACGTTTGCATAGCGAAGGGAATACCATCGTGCTCGTGACGCACGAGCCTGATATCGCTCTCCATGCACATCGAATCATACATATCCGCGATGGCAAGGTCGAGCGCGACGAGCCAGTCCGGCGCTCTTAATGCTCCTATTCTTTGGGAATAGGCTGCACTATCGTACAAATGTTGCATTAAATATCGCGTTTACCTAGTCGATGTTATGTTTATACGTGGAGAAATACGCATCCGCAAGGGCGCGGCACTTCTCTTTCGTTGATTTTGGTTTGCTCCTCCCAATGCAATCGACTCCCGGACAGACAGCTTCGCCGCGAAACGATGAGTCCGCTAACGATCTGAAAGTTGACGTACCCCTCCGCATTATGATGGCGGAGGATAACCCTATCAATCAGCGCGTAGGCAAACTTATCCTTCAGCGCGCCGGCTTCACTATCGATCTGGTCAGCGATGGCAAAGAAGCGCTCGAGGCTCATCGCTCCCATCCCTACGACCTGATTTTGATGGATTGTCAGATGCCCATGATGGACGGATTCGAAGCCAGTCGGCAGATTCGTTCGCTCGAGCAGCAGCCTCAGCCCGTTATTGTCGCCGTCACTGCCAATGCTCTCGTCGGTGAGCGGGAGAAGTGTATGCAAGCCGGCATGGACGACTATCTCTCCAAGCCCTTTCAAGCCGAGCAGCTGGTGGCCGTAGTGAAGAAGTGGTCGGCCAGCCGTCGTGGCGCCTGAATACCTACCGCCGCCAGAGTAACAGCAGCGCGAACAATATAATCCACAGGAAATCAAGGTAGTGCCAGAAGACGGACACGCCGTTTGCTGCTACCCGTGTGGTCATCTGATACTTCGGACCGCCCGCCGGGGTCCAGGTCCGCGAAAGCAAATAGCCGAGTCCCGCCAAGCCTAACAAAATGTGTATTCCATGAAGACCACTGAATAGAAAAATGAACCAGGAATGTGGATTGCGCGCTAACACGACACCCGAATGCAGCACCTGAAACCAAGCCGTCAATTGGCCGATCAGAAAAAGAACGCCTAGCGCCGTAGTCCACGACAGCAACGCGAAAAACCGGCTCTGATTCTGCTCGACAAGTGTGCGCCGCGCCATCTCCAGAAGCACGCTGCTTGCTAACAAGACCGCAGTAGACGCCCATAGAAATGCAGGGACTCGCAGATGGCCCCAGTACAGCGGGGCCTCCGAACGAACAACGAACACCGCGATCAGGGCGCCGAACGTCATGGTGACGGTGGCAAGCACGACAACGACGGTTGTAACAGATAAGGAATTGAGCTCGCGCTCCTTGGCGCTGGCTTCCGATAAGGTTTGCACTTCGCTTCCTATAATGCTGTAATCAGATTCTAATTATGCGCCTTCTTCCCGCGGCCCTGCTTTGTAGTTTCTTATGCGTTGCTTCTGCAGCGCCAGTCCAACCTTCAGACGAGCGGCTTCGAGGCGCTTTCCGCAATCCTCCCAACGAGGGCTGGACATTGGTTCATCTCGAAGGCAAACCGGGCGTCATAGGCTTCCAGCATGGCTACCTATTAGCCGCTGAGATTGAAGATTCCGAGCGCGCCATCGAGCTCAGCACCACGCATGAGGTGAAACATCCCTGGGCCGATCTTCGCGCCGTCGCCGAGAAGTATTTCTGGCCGAAAGTACCCGTCGAATACCGGGAAGAGTTGACTGGAATGGAGGCGGGGCTCAAGGCGCAGGGCTCTAAGCTCGATCTGGTGGATCTCGTTGCCATGAACGGATACATGGAGTTCGCTTACTACTACGATGACGCTCGCAAGCGCGAAGCGAAAGGCGTAGCGAGCCATGTCGGCGAACACTGTAGCGCTTTTGTAGCCACCGGTGCGTATACCAAGGACGGGCGCATCGTCATCGGTCACAACAATTGGACTGATTATCTGACCGGGTCTCGTTGGAAGATCGTATTCGATCTAGTTCCCTCTTCCGGACACCGTCTGATCATGGATGGCATGCCCGGCCTGATTCACAGTGGAGACGATTTCGGGATGAACGACAACGGCATCATGATCACCGAAACCACCATCGGCAATTTTCATGGCTTCAAGACGGACGGAGTTCCAGAATTCGTTCGGGCCCGCAAGGCGATGCAGTACTCAGAGTCCATTGACGATTTCGCCAGGATCATGGAAGACGGAAACAACGGCGGCTACGCGAATACCTGGCTGATTGGCGATCGTAAGACGGATGAAATTGGGCAGCTGGAACTCGGTCTGAAACACGTCACGTTTGATAGAACAAAGGACGGCTATTTCGTCGGTTCCAACTTTCCTATCAATCCTCAACTCATTGCCGAAGAAACCGACTTCCCGCCTAACGACCCGAATACACCGAGTCAGGTTCGCCACCGTCGCTGGGATCAGTTAATGGCCGAGTACAAAGGCCGCATCGACATCGAAGCGGCAAAAAAGTTTGAGACCGATCACTACGATGTGATTACCAAGGAGATTGATCCGAACGAGCGGACGCTGTGCGGCCACGTCGACAAATCCAGCCGGGGACTAAAAGGCTGGCAGGAGCCTTTCGGCCCAGCCGGAACGGCCGAAGCCAAGGTGGCGGATTCCGTCATGGCCGAGAAGATGTCGTTCATCGCCGGCATGGGTCATCCCTGCGGTGTCGCTTTCCATGCCAAAGAATTCCTCAAGGCCCACCCGGAGTTTTCCTGGCAGAGCAATCTGCTTGAAGACCTCAAGGCGAATGCGTGGACTGTTGTCTCCGCCCAACTACTGCTGAGCTCTGGCCGTTGCTCTCTCGGCAGCGTCGATCCGCGCCTGTGCCTGTTCCATAGCGCGGAGAGCGGCTTCTGACTCGGGGGTATCGTGCGCCTCTTGCAGCTTTCGAGTCGCTTCTTCCAGCTGCTGCCGGGCCCGATCGGCCTGCACCTCTTGCGCGCCCTCGGCGTGATCCGCCAGTACGCGGACGTGATTATCGAAGACCTCGACAAACCCGCCGTCGATTACCAGCACGTGCTGGCCGCCGCTGCCGCCGCTATATGTGAGGACGCCAGGCTTCAATGCGCTTAAGAGCGGCGCATGGCCGGCAAGTATCCCCATATAGCCGTTCTTGCCGGGCAGTTCGGCTTCGGAAACCTGCTCGTCCACAAACGAGCGTTCCGGCGTGGCCACCTGCAGTTGAAACGTATCCGCCATGGGCTACTTCTTCATCTTCTCGGCCGCTTCAATGACGTCTTCGATGCCGCCTTGCAGATAGAAGGCCTGCTCGGGCAGATTGTCGTGCTTGCCATCCACCACTTCTTTGAAGCTGCGCAGAGTGTCTTCGAGCTTAACGTACTTGCCGGGACGACCGGTGAACTGCTCGGCGACGTGGAATGGTTGTGACAGGAAGCGTTGAAGGCGGCGGGCGCGGTTGACCACTTGCTTGTCTTCGTCGCTAAGCTAATCAATGCCGAGAATGGCGATGATGTCCTGCAGGTCTTTGTAACGTTGCAGTACTTGCTTCACGCGCTGCGCGATGTCGTAGTGTTCCTGTCCCAAGATGATGGGATCGAGAATGCGCGAAGTGGACGCGAGCGGATCTACAGCCGGGTAGATGCCAAGCTCCGAAATAGCGCGGGAAAGGTTGGTGGTGGCGTCCAGGTGAGCAAAGGCAGTAGCGGGCGCGGGATCGGTGTAGTCGTCAGCGGGCACGTAGATGGCCTGCAGGGACGTGATAGAGCCGCGTTTGGTGGAGGTGATGCGCTCCTGCAGATCACCCATTTCGGTTGCCAGATTGGGCTGATATCCCACGGCGGAAGGCATGCGGCCGAGCAATGCCGAAACTTCTGAGCCGGCTTGAGTGAAGCGGAAAATGTTGTCGATAAAGAGCAGGACGTCCTGGCCTTCTTCGTCACGGAAATACTCCGCTACTGTAAGGCCTGTCAAGCCCACCCGCAGGCGTGCCCCGGGGGGCTCCGTCATCTGGCCGTAGACTAGCGCCACTTTGGACTTCCTCCAGTCATGCGGATCGACGATGCCCGATTCCTGCATCTCAAGCCAGAGATCGTTGCCTTCGCGGGTTCGCTCGCCCACGCCCGTGAAGACCGACACGCCACCATGCTTCAGAGCGATGTTGTTGATCAGTTCCTGAATAATAACGGTCTTCCCCACCCCAGCGCCGCCGAACAGGCCGATCTTGCCGCCGCGGACGTAAGGCTCCAGCAGGTCGATGACTTTGATGCCCGTCTCGAACATCTCAAGCTCGGTCGACTGTTCGTCAAAGAGCGGAGCTTGGCGATGAATGGGCAATCTCGTCTTAGTCTCAATAGGCCCCATGTTGTCGACCGGCTGACCCAATACGTTCATCACACGCCCGAGCGTTTGATCGCCGACGGGTACGCTGATGGGACCGCCCAGATCGTAAGCCTTCATGCCGCGCACCAGGCCGTCAGTCGCCTCCATTGCGATAGTCCGCACGCGGCCTTCACCGATGTGCTGCGCTACTTCCGTCGTGATGTCGATCTTCGACGGAACATCGAAGCCCTCGCTTGTCACATGAATGGCGTTGAAGATCTTCGGTATGTGCCCCTCGGCAAACTCGATCTCGATGGTTGGACCCGCCACCTGTACGACATGGCCTTCTGCTACACCTTCTATTGCCATAAAACCTCCTACACAGCGG
>CAXUCT010000223.1:0-7648 GCA_964249415.1 uncultured Bryobacteraceae bacterium
TCCTCAGCCTTGTCGCCATTAAGATCCTTCGCGATGCCTGGCTCTCTCCCGCGCGCCAGGAGCGCTTTGCCGCCGAGCAAAGAATCCTCGCTCAGCTCAACCACCCCTCTATCGCCCGCATTTACCACGCCAACACCCTTTCGAATGGCACGCCTTGGTTCGCGATGGAGTATGTCGAGGGCCTTCCTCTTACTCAATACTCCAAGCAATGCGGCTGCTCCATCGAGGAACGTCTGCAGCTTTTCCGAGCCATTTGTGACGCCGTTCAATACGCTCACGGCCAAGCCATCATTCACCGCGATCTCAAGCCCTCCAACATTCTCGTCAAGAACAACGGCATTGTGAAGCTTTTGGATTTCGGTATCGCCAAGCAGCTCACCACCGGCGGCTCGGCCGAAAATACGCGTGTGATGACTCTCTCTTACGCTGCTCCCGAGCAGGTGCTCGGCCGCCGTGCCGGAATTCAAAGTGATGTTTACTCCCTGGGCGTAATTCTGTATGAGCTGATCGCGGATCGTCATCCCTTTGATCTCTCCAAGTGCACTCTGACCGAAGCCGAATCCGTTGTCGTGCACAACGAACCCGAAAAGCCCTCTAGCGTGTTCCGGCGCGATGTGAAAAGTCCTGACGCCGGCGCCCCGAAGGGCGGACCGCGTCTGAACAAAGCAGCCTGGAACGATCTCGACGCCATGTGCGCAAAGGCCATGCAGAAAGATCTTCAGCATAGATACCGCACGGTGGATGCGCTGATCCGCGACCTCGACCATTACCGCCGGCGCCAGCCGCTCGAAGCCCGCACGCCCACTTTGCGTTACCGCGCCGGCAAGTTCCTGTCTCGCAATCGTCGCGCTCTTTCCGCTTCCGCCGTCATGCTCGCCTTGGTTGCCGCTGTCGTCGGTTTTCTGCTCTTGCGGCTGGCGAACGCGCACAACACTGTATTGGCTGAAGCGGCCCAAACCAGCCGTATTCAGACCTACATGTTCAACTTATTCGACGGCGGCGATAAGGACGCGGGGCCCGCCGGCGACTTGCGCGTCACCACGCTCCTCGATCGCGGCGTCCGCGAAGCCCGAACGCTCAATACCGAGCCGGACGTGCAGGCAGAGCTGTACGCAACCTTAGGCGGCATCTACCAAAAGCTCGGAAAGTTCGATGAGGCTGACAAGCTACTCACCGACGCGCTCGGGAAGCGCCGCTCGATCTACGGTCCGGACCATCAGAAAGTCGCCGACATTCTCACCGCATTCTCCAGCTTGCGATCTCGTCAGAATCGCCCTCGCGAGGCCGAACAGTTCGCCCGTCAAGCTCTCCTCATGCATGCCCGCCACCTGCCGTCGAGCAACCCCGCCATCGCCAAGGACATGGCCCTTCTCGGGCAGGCGCTCGATCAACGCGGCAATTACGACGACGCGCTTTCCGTGCTCACGCAGGCGCTCGACCGGCAGTCCGCTTGGGACACTCCCGCCGACCTGGCCGACACGCTAAACATATTGGGAGACGTTCACTTCCGCCTTTCCAATTGGCCTTCCGCCATCGCCGCCGATCAACGTGCGCTCGCCCTACACGTCCAGCTCCACGGCGACATTCACCCGAGCGTCGGCGGTGATCTCAATAATCTGGCCACTGTCCAGGAGCTTCTCGGCCATCGCGCCGAAGCCGAGCAGCTTTATCGCCGTGCCCTCTTCGTCACCCAGTCCTGGTATGGAAACAATCACCCGAACATATCGCTGCTGATGGCCAATTCCGCTCAGAACTTACTCTATGAGGGAAGATACGACCAAGCCGCCAATCTGTTGCACTCCGCCCTCGACATTCGCAGTAAATTCTATCCGTCGACAGATCCAGGTGTCGCGTACATTTTAGGCATCGTTGGAAAGCTTTCTCTCAAACGCGGCGATTTCGACGACGCACACGCGAAGTTTCAACACGTGCTCGACGTCTACCGCTTGGCTTACGGCGAAAAACATTACCTGGTTGGCGTGACGATAGCGAATCTCGCCGACGTGGAAGTGAAACGGCAAGGTTACACTGCCGCCGAACGCCTCTACCGGGACGCGCTCGACCACTTTAAAGGTGTACTTCCCCCGGATCATATGCAAGTGGGCGGAGCGGAAGTTAGGCTCGGCGATCTGCTTGTCCGCCAGCAGCGTCTGAGTGAAGCCGAGCCGCATCTCCTCCGCGGCTACCAAATCTTGCAGAAAAAAGGCGGCGACCCAGTTGGCTGGATCAAAATTGCGCAATCAGATCTAGCCGTTATCCATCAAGTGCGGCTGACCCAATAGATTAGCTTGCATTCCCTGGTATTCAGGGCGAATCCGAAACTCCCCATAGCAAAGCTGTCGCAGGATGGACGCCGGCCGTAAGTACCAGCTTGCCCATGCCAGCGGAGTGTCGCCATTCATGTCTTTGGCATCAACGATCGCACCGGCGTCAAGCAAGAGCTGAATGGTTTCGCTATTCCCAAAAGCGGCGGCGCGGTGCAGCGGAGTTTCACCTTTGGTCCGGCAATCGCGCATAAATCCCCCCGTCTCCACGCCTTCCTTCGCCGCACAATTCGGGTTCGCACCATAAGACAGCAACACTTTTAGGACGCGGTCGTATACCACTCGGTCCGTCTTGCACAAGGCTGCATGCAATGCGGTTTCCCCCGTGTCACGCAATGACCAGTTCGCGTCCGCCCCCCGTTCGAGCAGAAACTGACAAAGCCGCCAGTGCCCGTGAAACGAAGCCCCGTTCAGATCGTAATTCTCTCCCAGCGACTCGAGCGACTCACCATGTGCCAGCAGCAACCTGATAGCACTAACATCTCCGTAATAGGCGCAATGCTGAATAAGTGAGATTCCATCCCCATCCTTAGCAGTCGCAGCAAGACCGCTCGCCAAAAGATCGAAGACTAAATCTGTCCGCCCATCGACAATTTCCTCAATCGACGCCTTTGGCCCGTGCATTCGAGGCCATTGTAACGGGTCGGCTGCCTAACGGCGTAGCCGTCGGATATGGAGCTTATGCCTATCGGATCGATAAAGTCCAAGAACATACAGGGCCGGCTGACCCAGCGTCGAGTAAATGACTTGTCGAATTCGTAGAATAGGGGCGCCTTCCGCGATTCGCAGCAATCCAGCCGTCCGCTTATCCGCCACTGTGGCGTCCACCTCTTCGTCCGCGTAAGCAACCTCCGTCTGGTACCGGTTTGCCAACGTCATGAACAAAGAGCCGCCCTCCAGCGGAATATGCGCTAAGTCGCCATATTTTTCCCCCGGAAGGTAACTGGCTTCAAGCGCCAACGGTTCTTCTTCCACTTTGCGCAGTCGTTCCAGCTTCACCAATGAACTCTCTCCCGCCAATCCCAGGCGGGCGGCAATTTCGGGCTGGTTCTCTATGCATTTCGAACACAGTACCTTCGAGTGAACGGACAACCCTCTGGCCGCCATCAGCTCGGTCGTGCTGACAAGCTGGGTGTAGTCCACCTTCGGGACCGTCACATAGGTTCCCGCACCGCGGCGTCTTTCCACTAGCCCTTGGCGCTCCAGACCCGCCAGCGCGCTCCGGGCCGTCATCAAGCTCACCCCGTGGGCGCGCGCCAGTTCTCGCTCTGACGACACTGCATCGCCAGGCTTCAGTTTGCCCCGCTTAATTCTTTCCTGAATCACGCGCTGAATGCGTTGGTATGCGGGTTGCTTTGCGTAGCGGTTCGCTGACATCAGACGGTTGCCGAGCTCAAGAATCAGTCTGCTGTATAGCAACTCGTTTGTCTACTCTCCTGTTCCTCTTGACTAACGCTCCGCGAGGCGATACACTTCTTCCCAACTGCTATATAGCGCTTGCTTAGCGGGCGTGATATATCATTTTCAGGGGGTTGTCTTGCGGAACACGGAACTCGAACGGAAATTGCTCAATTGTGCGCGGCGAACGGTCGTCCCAGCCCTCGCTCTCCTGACGGCCATCAGCCTACCCGTTCGGCTGCCGGCCCAAAACGCGCAGGGAACAATTGTTGGCCATGTTTCCGATCCAAGTGGCCAGTCCGTGGTGGATGCGAACATCACCGTCCGTAACACCGCTACGGGCGTTGTAAACCAGTTCAAAACCAATGGCGCCGGCGATTATGTGGTGGTCAATCTTACTCCCGGAATATACTCTGTGAACGCCGAGGCGAGCGGCTTCCAGACCGCGCTGGCTACCGGGCTCGAATTGCAAGTGGAGCAAACGCTCCGGCAGGATTTCAGCATGCAACTCGGCAAGGTGAGTCAGCAAGTCAGTGTTTCGGCAGCCAGCCAAATGGTTAACACCGATAATGCCACCATCGGTAACGTTATCTCGGCCGACCTGATTGAAGCTCTGCCCATCAATGGCCGCGACTTCACTTCACTATTAAGCATCGCTGCGGGCGCTTCAAACTTGTCAGGCGGAATTCAAGCTACCGGCTTTGTGCTGCACGGTCTAAATCCAACCTTTCACGAGGTCAGCCTGGATGGCGCCCGCCCGGACTCCATCAGCTATCTAATTGACGGCGTAACGGATAATGATTTCTTCTTCAGCGCTCCGACAAATATTCCTGGAGAAAACGGCATCGCCGAGTTTAAGGTCCAGAACGGACTCTATGGCGCCCAATATGGGCAAGGTTCAGCGCAAGTGAACGTGGCCATCAAATCCGGAACCAACCAGCTTCACGGCAGCGCTTATGAGTTCCTTCAGAACGACGCCCTGCAGCCCAAGTCGCCGGTCACGGCGGCCCTCAACGCTCTGAATCAAACGACTTTCCCGCTCAAAACGCCATTCAAGCAGAACCAGTTTGGCGGCACATTAGGTGGTCCGGTACTAATTCCGAAGCTATACAACGGCCGCAACAAGACGTTCTGGTTTTTTGGCTACGATGGCGGCCGCCAGATAAACAGCCAAGGCGTGCAAAGTATTCAAGTTCCTACGCAGGGAGAACGCACCGGCAATTTTTCCGATTGGCCGTATCCAATCTACAATCCGCTCAGCGGCGGAACGGCTCCGATCACCGCCTCGAATCCCGCCGGGCGCACCGCGTTTCCGGGAAATCAGATTCCACCCAATCTCATCGATCCGATTGCATCCAAGATATTCGCTTACTACCCGCTTCCGAACGTCAATTGTGTAGCGCCCTGCCTGAACTATACGGGCGAGGTCAAGAACTCGAAAGTCATCAATACCGAGACCATGCGCGTCGATCAGAACTTCGGCGCTGCGAACCGGATCTTCTTCACCGGCGTGATCTCGGGCGATGATGAGCCCAGTCCCTCTATTCTGCAGATAAACAGCTCCACCAACGCCAAAACCAGCTATCTCTTCGGTCTCGAATGGCAGCATTCATTCTCCGGTACTCTGTTCAACGAAGCTCGGGTCGGCTACAACCATCAGTTCTTCCATACGGGGGTTGCTTCTGCGAATGGACCAAATCTCGCGGCCGATCTCGGCTTAGCAAACACGCCAAACATCCCGGCGTTTTTTAATATTCCAGTAATTAACTTCACTGACAATTACGCCACTCTCGGCAGTGGTAACAACGGCTATACGCAAAAGGACGATGTCTTTCAAATAGTGGATGATTTTACCTGGATTCACGGCAAGCACACCGTGACCACTGGTTTTGATATCCGCCGCGTCTACCTCTACGACACGGACGGGTTCAATGCCTTGGGACAGCTAAATTTCACCGGTGCCTATACTGCGTTGAATCCGGCTACCTCTACCTCAGCGAATGCTACCGGCGGAAATCCTTTTGCCGATCTGCTCCTGGGCGATCCCTTCAGCATCTCCGCGCCGCCTCCGCTCGGCTCTGATCTGTATCATTTGCGTGGCAACAACTGGAACTTCTTCGTCCAGGACGATATCCGCGTCACGCCCCGTTTAACAGTCAATCTGGGATTGCGCTACGAAATCCCGACCACCTTTCACAGCGCGAATAACAGTGGCTACGCCTTCAATCCCACCAATGGTGGCGGATTGATTTGGGCCGACAAAGGCTTCACGCAATCAGTTTTGTCAAATCCCGGTGTAAATCCGGATTGGCTGCAGTGCTGCGCGAACAACCAGTTGGTTCCCGTGGACAAGCATGATTTCGCCCCACGCATCGGCCTTGCATGGCGGCCCTTTTCAGATCGTTTCGTGATTCGTAGCGGCTATGGAATCTTCTACGACACATACAATCGCTTCTATGACGGCAGCACGTACGACGATAACTCGCTTTACACGCTTGGCCCCAATCCGAATTACCCCACTGCTACCGGCCTTGAAAACACCTCGCCTTTAGCTCTGCATAGTTTGTTTCTGCCACCGGTCTCGAGCGCCGGCCTGTTCTCGGGTCCCGCTTACACTTTTCCACTTACACAGGTGAACCTGCCGGGCAATCATACACCGTATGTCCAACAATGGAGTTTCGACACCCAGTACTCGCTTTCGCAAACGCTACTTCTGGATATTGGCTACGTAGGCTCTCACGCGATTCATCAGCCCACCCAGTTACTTTTCGGCGTCGCAAACCAGCCGCCTGTCGCGGGCGACTCCTGCAATTTTCTGCTGGACGCATCACAGGCAACCGGCAGCAATGCCGGCTGCTTGGCCGACCCCAATTTCGTGCCCGTCGATAAGCGTTCGCCCTATCCAGGCCTTTCTCCCGGCCTTTATGGAAACGCCAACGTGTTATCGAGCACTTACAATGCGCTGCAGACGCAATTAATCAAACGTCTTTCCAACGGTCTTCAGTTTCACTTGAATTACACCTGGTCTCATGCTCTGGACGAGTCTTCCGGCATCAATGATATAGGCGGTCAAAACGACTTCATTATGGATCCGCACAACGTCAAGCAAGACTACGGGCCTGCGGCGTTCGATCAAAAGCACCGCTTCGTCGCGAGTTACGGTTACGATTTGCCGGTCGGAAAAGGACGCCGCTGGTCGTTGGGAAAACTGAATTGGTTGCTGGGAGGCTGGAACACCAGCGGCATCTACACCGTTGCCTCGGGACAGCCCTTCAGTGTTTATTCCATCGGATACTACAACCAGGATCAGACAGGCAGCTCCTTCGGCGGGCGGGTCCGCGCTAACGTCGACGGCAATCCGCTGGTGGGCTTCAATCAAACTTACCTGCAATGGTTCAACACAGGCGTGTTCTCCTCGGCACCGCAAGGCACTTACGGCAACAGCGGGCGTGGCATTCTCAGAGCTCCCTATTTCATGAACTGGGACACCAGCTTCTCTAGAAACTTCGCCATCACAGAGCGCCAACACGTACAGGCTCGTCTGGAAATTTTCAACACGGGCAGCAACTGGCACAGCGTGTTCCGTTTCCCGGATTCGACTGTCTCGGACAGCCCGGCAAACTGCAATCCGGGCCCTGCGGGAAATTGCAGCTTCGGTTCGCTGGTTCCTCTGAACGGCGTGGGCCGCACGAATCTATGGACGCCCCGTACACTGCAAATCAGCTTGAGCTACATATTCTAAAATGCGAAAACTCGGGACTGGCTACCCACGGTCGCGGCTCTCGGAGATTGCTGAGCCGCGACCCGTGAGGGAGCGGTACCGGCAATAAACGATACGCTAATTTGCGCAACTTAGTGCTCGCCGTCAGTGATCTATGAGAGCGCTGCCTGTCAAGCGGGATGTGCGGAGGAGTTTTCATTGCTTT
>CAXUCT010000224.1:0-641 GCA_964249415.1 uncultured Bryobacteraceae bacterium
GCAGCGAATAGGCTTCGCGCACTTCCCGGGGATCTTCTGAACCGGAAATTACCACTACGGGAGTGACTCTTAATCTGGGGTTAGCTTTCAGCTCTGCCAGGACTTCGAGGCCTGACTTCTTGGGGAGGTGCAGGTCGAGGAAGATCATGTCGGGATGAGGATGTTTGGCATGCTCGCCCTCGCGCCTCAGGTGGGCGAGAGCCTCATCGCCGTCGGGAACCGAACGGACTCCGGAGGTAAGCCCGGCTTCCCGGAACGCCTCCTTCGTCAGACGCGCGGCAGCGGGGTCGTTCTCGATGATTAGAATTTCCAGGTGCTGCATTGAGTCGCTCGGACGGTAGAGCCCATTTTGTCCCATACACATATCATCTCGCATTTTCGGAACCCCTCGCGGGTTAGCGGGTTCTAAGATGTTAACCGCTCCCAATGCTGCGTACGTGTTCGCTAATGGCTGTGCTCCTGATGTGCTGTGGAGCTGTGTTTGGCCAGGGTTGGTTCAATGGTCCGCCGCAAACAGCGAATGGCGGCAGCAACCCGCAAGGTGCGGGGGGAAGCACCAACCCAGTACGCCGTCATACGGTCACTGGTACTGTGGTCAACTCTGTAACGGGTGAGCCGATTCGGCGGGCCTTAGTGCGGGC
>CAXUCT010000224.1:651-1685 GCA_964249415.1 uncultured Bryobacteraceae bacterium
GTCCATTCGGCCTTCTCTGGGACGGACGGAAGGTTCGAGATGGCGGATGTACCGGAAGGGCAGATCCAATTTACGGGGCAGAAGCCTGGATTCCTTGATAGTTTGAATTCGGGATTTTCGCCGGGTAGCCGGAACGTGGTCAGCGTGGGGGCGGCTACGAAGGATATGGTCCTGCCGCTGATTCCCGAAGCTAAGATCCGAGGACGCGTGGTGGATGAGAGCGGCGAACCGGTGGAGAGTTTATCGGTTGCGTTGTTCTCCAGGCAGATTGCGCAAGGCCGGAAGCAGTGGACGCAGCGAGGGGAAGCCTCTACGGACGCAGCAGGCGCCTATTCATTTGATGGATTAGCGCCGGGATTTTACAGTATGTCGACGCTGCCGTTTCCGCTTGCTCCCAGTTCCTCGAAGGAGTCCCCGAGTGGCTTAACGGACCCGCAGATGTTTCCAAAGAAGTACTATCCGGAGGCGCCTGATTTAGATTCCGTTCAGCCGATGGAACTGAAGCCTGGGGAGGAAGCGGCGATCGATTTCACGATGTCTCCGGTGCGCTCGTTTACGGTTAGCGGGAGCATCGTGGGCTTTGGAAACCAGACGTTTCCGTATTGCTCGGATGAGTTGGGGCAGATAATCTCCAGTAACGCGCGCATGGACTCGCACACGGGCAAGTTCACGATCACCAACGTTCCTGCCGGTTCGTGGATTGTTCGTGTTCAATCTTTTGGTGCGCCAGGTCAACCTCTTACTGCTGAGCAGCGTGTGGAAGTAGGCGGAGCGAATATCACAGGGCTGAAAGTGCAGCCGCAATCGCTCGCGTCCTTTGCGGTTCACGTTCTCAATGGGAATGAAGGTCAGAACCAATTACAGTTGGCGCTGGTTCCGGCACACGCTAACCTGCGGGGAATTGTTCAACCCTATCAAAAGCCCGGAGACCCGCCCGGCTCACTGGCGTTTCATGACGTATCGCCGGGCAGTTACAAACTGACCGCTAACAACTTTGGGAATGGTACGGGGTGCATGGACTCGGTGCGCTCAGG
>CAXUCT010000224.1:1695-7639 GCA_964249415.1 uncultured Bryobacteraceae bacterium
TCAGGCGGCACGGATCTGAGCCGGGACGATTTAGTGGTGACGGCAGGCGGCGAACCCGCGCCGGTTGAGATTACGCTTCGCTTCGATTGCGCTGCGGTATCGGGCACAGTTCGATTCCCGTCTGACAACCAGCTGCAAGCAGGGTTTGTCATTCTCGCCAGCAGTTCGTCTTTAGCGACGCCGAATCCGGTTCCGGTGGGGGCGGACGGCAAGTTCTCGTTCAAGAACCTGACACCGGGCGTGTATCACGTGTATGCGTTTTCAGGCATCTCGGATCTCGAGTACGCGAATCCTGAAGTTCTCCGCGATCTGCCGAGCCTGGAGGTGAATGTTGCGCCGAATGGGACAGCCGATGTGCAGGTGGATCTAGTCGTAAGGAAACATTGATGCGGTGGACGCAGTACGTTCTTCTACTTGCGATGGGGATTTGCCCGGGCGAAGGGGCGTTAGCGCAGCAGGGCTTCGCGATTTCCGGAACGGTGATGGAGCATGGCAGCGGGCACCCGCTTAAGAATGCGGCTGTGACGATTGCTGCTGTTGGGCAGGAACAAGATGACAGCGCGTCTTATCGGACAGGTGGAGACGGCCGCTTCGCGTTCACTCAACTACGGGCGGGGAAATACAATCTCAGAGCAGTAATGCGCGGCTTTCCTCCGCAGATGTTTGCGCAGCATGAAAACTATTCGACTGCTATCACGGTGGGCCCGGGCCTGGACACTGGGAACGTGATTTTTCCGCTTTCGGCAGGCGGTTCAATTAGCGGCACAGTGCTGGACGAAGAGGGCGATCCCGTCCGCCAAGCGCGCGTCTGGCTGTTTCGCAAGGGAGTGTCGAACGGCAGATCGCGAGTTCTTTTGCAAGGGAGAAAAGGGACCGAGTCATCAGGCCAGTTCCGGTTTCCTTACTTGCAGGCTGGGACCTACTTCGTCGCGGTTCAAGCGGATCCCTGGTATGCGCAAGGTGGTCCGATGATGCCGCTAGTGGCTGCTGGCGGGTCAAGAGATCTAAACAGGGAACTCGATGTAAGTTACCCGCTGACTTATTACGGCGGCGCCGATCCGGGATCGGCCTCTGCGCTCGCGGTGACGGAAGGGAGTAGCAGCAACCTAGAGATCACGCTACGGCCGGTTCCCTCGGTACATCTGCAAGTTTCCGGGCTGGACACACACAATGGCGTTAACGTGTCTCTCTCGCAAGAGACTCCTGGCGGGTTTCAGCCTGTTGCGGCTAGCTCTTCCTGCAATGAGAACGTATGCGAAGCATCTGGAGTGGCTCCGGGCCGTTACTTGCTTTCCGTGAATAAATTTGAACAAGACGGTCCGCCCGGTGTGATCAGCCACATCATCGATCTCATGGCTAATACGACCATCGACGTTGGCAGTTTCGGCAGCAACTCTCTTAGCGGCCGGATCGCTTTTGATGGCATGGCGGGTGCGCCTTCGCAGGCAGCGGTTGTTCTGCAGAGTTCCGACGGTGGAGGAGGGATAATGATTCACGCGGCAGCGGACGGAACTTTGAAAGCGGATTCCGGGTCGACTTTTCTCCCTGGCCATTACCAGTTACAACTTGTAAACGCGCCTGATTTCTATCTGAAATCGATAGCGGCGAAGGGAGCAACTGTCTCGGCGGGCGAACTTGAGGTTCCTGAAGGCGCTTCCCTGCAGCTTTCGCTGGTAGCGGCAAAAGGTTTAAGTTCCATCAACGGCACGGCAGTGCGAGAGGACAAGCCGTTCGCGGGAGCAATGGTTTTGCTGATTCCGAAAGACTTCAGTCGAACGGACTTCGTCCGCCGCGATCAAAGCGACAGCGATGGCACATTCACGCTGCCGGAAGTGGCGCCGGGCGAGTATATGCTGCTGGCGATTGAGGACGGAAGCGATCTTGCCTATCGTGAGCCAGCCGCGATGAAAGCCTACCTAAGCGGAGCCAGCGTGATCACGGCGCCGCTTCGAAAGGGTACGGCTGTCACCGTGAATGTCTTGCCGCGACAGCCGCAGGCCGGCACTTAGAATGGGATGTCGTCATCGGTGATATCCATTCCGTCGTCAGGACCGCCCATGGGCGCGGGCGCTCTGCCTCGCTGACCACCAGGAGCAGCGCCACGTCCGGCAGAGCCGCCGGCTGAGGAAGCAGCGGCTGCGCCCTCAAATCCACCGCTGGACTCACCGCGTCCGCCCAGCAGGATCACCTCGTCGGCTACCACTTCGGTTGTATAGACCTTTTTGCCGTCTTTATCATCATAGTTGCGTGTCTGGAGACGACCTTCGACGTAGACCTGCTTACCCTTGGTGAGATAGTTCGCCAGGTTCTCCTGCCGCCACACGATCACGTTGGTCCAGTTTGTCTCTTCTTTCCACTCGTTGGATTGCTGATCTTTCCAGCTACGCGTGGTTGCGACGGCAAACTTGGTGACGGCGGCGCCGGAAGGCGTGAATTTTGTCTCGGCATCGCGCCCCAGATTTCCGACCAGGATGACCTTATTTACGCTGCGAGAAGCCATAATCAATCGCACTGTAGCATAGCCGGAGGTACCTGTATTTAGTACCGGCAGTTGAGATTGCGAGTGTGCACGAGGCACAAGTTCTGCATCTGACCTACGGCACCGGTACCAAACGCGTGGCAGGCGCGCTTAAATGTCGCGCCGGAGACTTGGAGTTTGCGGCATAATATGGACACTGGCGAATTCATCCCGCCGGCTGCTTTCCCGGACAGATTCACTTGGGGGAATATGGCATCGCGGTTTTCTCGATCGTGTTGGCCTCGGACGGCAATTTTTCGCTGGGCGCTTGCCTTAGACGCCGCTCCGGTCTTGTTTTGTTATTTCTTGTTTGTGGCTGCAGTGCCGCCTGCGGCTTCACAGATGCTTCTTAAACCCGCGCAGCCGGGTGAGCCTGTCACCTTACTGCCATCGGACACAGCGATTTTAGAATCCGGCGAACTGCGGAAAGATCTTCCCTGCACGGTGATACAGCACAAGCCGGAACTCGGCTTTGACCTGCGCTTCCACAGCGGCTATAACGTCACGCTGCCACTGAAGGAGCTGGCGGGCGGGGGAGAACTGCTCAGTGTGGTGTTCCGGGTCTATCCACAAGGCGAGGAGGATCACTCGGCGTTTTTCGCGCAGCACTTTCGCGTACCGTCAATTGACGAGGAGGCAAGGGGTGATGCTGAGCTACAGGGCACGTTGGACCTCGGCGAGGGCAAGTACCACGTGGATTGGATGATCCGCGACCGTTCTGAGCGGATCTGTTCATCGAACTGGGATGTGGAAGCGGCGCTGCCCCCAAAAGACAAAGTGATACCGCTGTTTATTGACCCGAAGGCGATTGCTGAAACCGCTCCGCAGGCTTTTGTAAATGATGACCTAATCCATAGCGGGCATGGAACGCCCGATGCCCTTAATGTGAAACTGCTGGTGAATTTTGCCCCGCAGAATTCGGCGTCAGCGGCGCTTAGGAGATCCGACACGGATGCGCTAGTCACCATACTGAAAGCGATTCAACGGGATCCCCACGTAGCGCGGCTCTCATTGATCGCCTTCAATATAGAAGAAGGGCGCATCGTCTACCGGCAAGAATCGGCAGATTCTATAGATTTCCCGGCTTTGGGCAAAGCGCTGGACAGCATGAAGCTGGGGACTGTCAATGTGGTTCGGCTGGGGCAGAAGCATAGCGAGACGGACTTCCTCGAAGACTTAATTCAAAAAGAGGTAGGCGCGCCGGCTCATCCGGATGCGGTCATCTTTGCTGGTCCCAAAGCCATGCTTGACGCCGATGTACCCCAAGGCGATCTACGCCGCATCGGAGATATAGATTGCCCTGTGTTTTACATGAACTACAACCTAAATCCACAGGCGGTGCCCTGGAAGGATTCCATCAGTCATGCGATCAGGGCGTTCAAGGGCACCGAATACACCATCTCTCGGCCACGCGATTTGTGGTTCTCTACGACGGAAATGTTGAACCGAGCCGTACGTTCCAAACGTCAACACGCACTAGCGACAGCTGCAGCCGGGGGCACCAGATAGTACCTTCCGGGGTAAGCTAGATGGTCAGGGGAGAGTGACGTATGGGGGTCCGCGTTCTTTCGAGTAGTTTTGCGGTGTCGATTTGTCTGCTGGCTTTTGCTTTTACTTGCGGCGCTCAACAGCCTAATCTGCAGGAGTTTGAGAATAAGCTGGCTCCCTCGGTGGGCGCTCCCGAGCGCGCGGTTGACAAGATGCTGGACATGGCGAATCTCCAGCCGGGCGAAACGCTATATGACCTAGGCTGCGGTGATGGTCGAATTTTAGTGGCTGCGGCAAAAAGATACCGAATCAAGGCAGTGGGCATCGAGATTTCGCGGACCGAGGCAGAGAAAGCCGCGGAGAACGTGAGGAAGTACAAGCTGCAGAGCCAAGTGACGATTGTGCATGGCAATTTCATGCATACAGACTTGAGTAGTGCAAACGTAGTCACGCTTTATCTCGCAACGGCGGCCAACGATACGCTGCGCCCGAATCTGGAACATTACCTGCGGCCAAGCACGCGAGTTGTTTCGTATGACTACCCGATTCCCGGTTGGAAGCCGATGGATACCTCACAGAGCGAAGGCCATCACGGCGACACTCATGTGATTTACCTGTATCAGGTTCCCGATTCCATCAATAAGAAGTAGGGCTGCTTGAATCAGCTCTTCGATGTGCTGGGCGTTGGTCTCAATGCGACCGACACACTGATCGTTGTTCCGGAGTATCCCACTTATGCGGGTAAGATCGCGTTCGAGCGCGAACTGCTCAGCCCGGGGGGACAAGTAGCGACAGCTACTGTCGCCTGTGCGGCGCTGGGTTTACGCACAAAATACGTGGGCACGATTGGTGACGATTTTCGCGGACAGATGCAGCGCCAGAGCCTAGAAGGAACAGGCGTTGATACCAGCGGCGTGCTGGTGCGGGAGGATTGTCCGAATCAGACTGCCTATATTGTGATCGATGAGAGCACGGGAGAGCGGACGGTCTTTTGGCACCGCTCCCATCGCCTGGCGTTAAGGCCTTCGGAGATTCGGGTGGAAGATATCATCAGCTCGAAATTGCTTCACATCGATGGGTATGACGTGGAAGCGGCTTCCTACGCGGCGCGTATAGCTGGCGAACACGGCGTGCGAGTGTCTCTTGATGTGGACACCATTTATCCTGAATTTGAAGCTGTGTTGAAGCAAGTGGACTACCTGGTGGCGAGTTCCTCCTGGCCGGCGAAGTGGACCGGTGAAGCGGATCCATTCGTCGCGCTGACTCAGCTGCAGCGCGAGTATCAGCTTCGTATCGCGGCCATGACTTTGGGGGATTGCGGCTCACTCGCTTTGGAAAACGGCCGCTGGGCTTATTCCGCGGCATTTGAGATACCGTGCGTGGATACGACGGGGGCGGGTGATGTGTTTCACGGGGCGTTCTGTTATGCCATGCTGCAGAATATGCCAGCCGGGCCGGCACTGGAGTTTTCGAATGCTGCCGCGGCTATCAACTGCACGGCACTAGGCGCGCGGGGGCACGTTCCCAAGCGCGCAGAAGTGGAGCATCTGATGGGCGTGGATCCCACGATTCAACGTCGCCGCGCAGACGCTGAGATCGCGGCGCGCGCCGGGGCCGCGTACGACGCCTCGCTCCTGATTAAATGATTCCGCTTCGCGCACTTCTCGCCCGGCAATCCGCGCCGGTGATGACGTTGCTCATCATTGGTCTGAACGTGTTTTTTTTTCTGGATGAGATGGCGCGGCCCATGTATCTGCGGGATCAATTCATTGAGCACTACGCGCTGATTCCTGACCAGTTACGCCTTTCGACGTTTATCACGTCGATGTTCTTGCACGCGGGCTGGCTTCATCTTATCGGCAACATGTGGTTCCTGTGGGTTTTTGGATCGCATATAGAGGATGCGATGGGCTCGGGGAAATTCCTGCTCTTCTATCT
>CAXUCT010000225.1:0-7588 GCA_964249415.1 uncultured Bryobacteraceae bacterium
TATCAGCACCTGGGTGGCGGGCTTAGCGGTAGGCATACCGGCGGGTATTTGGGACATCGGCACCTTTGCGGATCTGTCCAACATTGGCACCCTATTTGCCTTCGTCATCGTGTCGGCAGGCGTCGTGATTCTTCGACGAAGTCAACCCTCCCGGCCCCGGTCGTTCAAAGTGCCCTTCTGTCCCGTGACGCCCGCCATCTCGGTGGTCTGCTGCTTAGGACTGATGCTGGGATTGCCGCTAGAGACATGGATCCGCTTCGTCGTGTGGCTCGTTATCGGCTTGGTGATTTACGGGATGTATGGCCGCAAACGAAGCCCGCTGCACAAGCGCGAGTTTCAGAGCACCACGTAACCCACTGCGCAGTCCACATGCTGGTCGCCGCCATCTACGATATTCACGGGAATCTGCCGGCTCTGGAGGCCGTGCTAAACGAGATTCGTCAGCTAGGCGTGAACCAAATCGTAGTCGGGGGCGATGTGCTTCCCGGTCCAATGCCGCGGGAAACACTTACGTGTTTGCTCAACCTCGATATCCCAGTGAACTTCATCTACGGTAACGGCGAGGTTGCCGTGATCGAAGAGCTGACCGGAAACATTCCAGCCGCGGTTCCGGAACAGTTCCGACCTCTCATACGATGGACTGCGCAGCAGCTTTATCCAGAGCACGAGAAGTCGTTAACCGCTTGGCCAAAGACACTCCGCGTTAAGGTTCTCGGCTTAGGCGAGGTGCTTTTTTGCCATGCGACACCGCGAAATGAAAACGAGTGTTTCACTCGCTTAACACCTGAAGATCGTCTCTTACCCATCTTTACTGGACTGAACGCATCTGTGGTCATCTGCGGCCACACTCATATGCAATTTGACCGCATGATTGGAAAGGTTCGAGTGGTGAATGCCGGGAGCGTGGGAATGCCATTTGGAGAAGCAGGTGCTGACTGGCTCTTGCTGGGACCGGATGTTCAACTTCGGCATACTCAGTATGATCTTTCGAAGGCTGCTGAACGCATTCGAAACACGGACTATCCGCAAGCTCAAGACTTCGCTGCTAATAACGTCCTGCAACCGCCCTCTGAGGCGAAAATGCTCGATCTATTTACCCGCGCAGACAGCAAGCCCTAGAAGCCTTCCCAAACCAGCGCCGGAAAGGTGGAAACAATACGGAAGCCAATCGATTGGTACAAGCGGACTGCATCCACGTTAGAGCAAGTGACCGTAAGGCTTATTGATGTGCAACCTAAATCGGCTAAGCGAAACAGCGACTGGCGAAGCAGTTCATATCCCAGCCTTGCTCCCCGGATGGCAGGCAACACACAGAGCTGAGTGATATGGCCGGAGTTTGGCGATACTATGCTCGCAAGCGATGCCCCGCAAACGCGGCCTGTCCGCTCATCTAATGCGACTACCGAAGCTGGAGGAGAGAAATTCCCGCAACCCGGGAACTTGATGATGTTTGTGAGAAAGTGGCGCGCTCCGGCGATGCTCCGGTACTGATCGTTGATCTCGCTATCGACGTGCCCCTTGTATGCAGCTGCGACCAAATGTGCAATCTCCTCCTGATTGCGCTCTGCCCAAGGAAAGAACCGCGCGTGGAAGTTAGATGTTACCGGTTTCAGTCTCAACGCTGAAGCACGATCTATCTCCATGAAGAAGCGATCATGTCGCGTCAAATACTTGCTGAAAGGTACTAAAGGAAGAGGAGTGCGCAGTAGCATCAACTGTGATTCAATGCGCCGCAAACCCGAAATTAGTATTAGGCCCTGAACCAATGCGCCCAGGAGCGTCAGCTCATCTGATGGCCCGGAGCGATCAGGTCGCACATAGAAGTCGCCGATCAGCCCTTTATGGCCTTCCACCACGTAATAGGCGTACCCGATAATCTCCCGGTCAGCACGCAATGCGTAGCCGTTCAGTGAATGGATTTGAAGGAAGCGGCGAAGAAGGTCGGCGGAGGAGCGGAAGTCCCAGGCAAAGCGCCGCTGCCATACTCCAATTTCTTCATTCAGCAGCGGATCGAGATCGGTGACGTTCAGTTGTGGCAGCTCGACGACTTCCAGCAGTTGGGCATCGGAGAGCGCCGCCACGTCTTGAATTATACGTGCACCGGCGCGGAACTTGCGGTCTGGCTTGCGTGTTGCCCTTGCAGGAAATGCCCGATCCTCTCCGTTGCTTCGCGCAGACGTTCCTCATCCTCAATCAGGCTGAAGCGAACAAACCCTTCACCCATCGGCCCAAATCCCATGCCGGGCGACACGGCGACATGCGCTTCCTTCATCAACAGCTTCGCAAACTCCAGCGAGCCCATTCCGGCAAAAGCTTCCGGCATGGGAGCCCATAGGAACATCGTCGCGCGCGGCGGCGCCACGTCCCAGCCCGCCTGTCGCAAGCCGTCAATCAGAACATCGCGGCGCGATTGATAGATGCGGCGAATTTCCCCAGGCGCTTCGTCGCAGTGCAGCAACGCTTCCGTCGCGGCAATCTGTATCGGCTGAAACGTTCCGTAGTCGAGGTAGCTTTTGATGCGTGTGAGAGCGGCAACAAGCTTGCGATTCCCCAAGCAGTATCCCACCCGCCATCCAGCCATGTTGTAAGTCTTCGTCATCGAGTAGATCTCAACTGCATAGTCGATCGCGCCCTCCACTTGGAGAATGCTGGGCGGACGATACCCGTCGAAGCCGAGTTCCGCATAGGCGAAGTCGTGAATAATATAGCTGCCGTGCTCTCGCGCTAACTTCACAATCTGGCGCATGAAGTCCATGTCCACGCAGATGGTGGTGGGGTTGTGCGGGAAGGAGATGAGGATCACCTTTGGCGACGTTGCCGCCGTCCGGTAAAGCTTCTTCAACCCGTCCAGAAACGTCGCCGCGTCCGGCATGGGCAGCATGCACGGCTCGCCTTCAGCCAAAACCACGCCGAAATAGTGAATCGGGTACGCCGGATTCGGAGACGCCACTCGATCCCCGGGCGCGACGATAGCCATAAGTAAGTGAGCCAAAGCATCCTTCGCCCCGATCGTGACAATTGCTTCCGCATCGGGGTCGAGCTTTACGCCGTATTGCGTTCCATAGCGTGCGACAATTGCTTCACGTAAAGCGGGAATGCCGCGCGACACGGAGTACCGATGATTCTTGGGATCCTGCGCAGTCTCAATGAGCTTGCCCACCACAGCCGGAGGCGTAGCGCCGTCGGGATTACCCATCCCCAAATCAATGATGTCGTCACCGGCCGCCCGATAGTTGTCCCTTAGCTCGTTGATGAGCGCAAAGACGTATTGCGGCAACTTTTTGATGCGGTAGAACTCTTCGCTTAAGGGAAGCGGCATAATTCTCTAGTGTATCGATGGCTCGTATGAACCCTAAACCATACATA
Organism: uncultured Bryobacteraceae bacterium; assembly: GCA_964249415.1. Classification (GTDB taxonomy): domain Bacteria; phylum Acidobacteriota; class Terriglobia; order Bryobacterales; family Bryobacteraceae; genus Bog-105. Next base: position 3,367 of record CAXUCT010000225.1, read on the forward strand.
GCAGTCGTGGGTAGCGCCAACGTGGATCTCACGACCTTTACGGACCGAATTCCCCGCCCCGGCGAGACCATCTTGGGCCGTGAATTCCATCTCGGATTCGGCGGCAAAGGCGCAAATCAAGCGCTCGCCGCAGGCCTGTGCGGAGCCGAAGTTTCGATGATCGCGCGAGTCGGCGACGATCTCTTCGGACCCGCCACGCTCGACAACCTTAAGTCGCTCGGCATAGATACCAAGCACGTTCTGATCACGCCCAAAGTTTCCAGCGGCGTTGCCCCTATATTCGTGGACAGTTCGGGGCAGAACCGCATCCTGGTGGTGAAAGGCGCCAATGACAGCCTTTCTCCCGCCGACATCGAGGCCGCGTCGAACGTGCTCCTGCGGGCTGACATCATCATCATGCAGTTGGAGGTGCCGCTCGAGACTGTCTATTTCACCTTGCACTTCGCACGCCAGCAGGGAATCCGGACGATTCTCAATCCCGCGCCAGCCCAGCCTCTTGATACCGGCAAAATCGCACAGGCCGAATACATTAATCCGAATGAAACCGAAGCGGCAACTCTCGCGGAAACGTCAGTCGGGAACTTGGAGGAAGCCAAGTCATGCGCCCAGACTCTCATCGCGAGGGGGATGCGCCGCATCATCATGACACTCGGCGCGAACGGCGCCCTACTGGCCAGCCACGAGTCGCTCCAGCACGTCCCCTCGTTCGCCGTCCAAGCAGTCGACACCAGTGGCGCAGGCGACGCGTTCATCGGGTGCTTGGCGTTCTCGCTTGCGAGCGGCTGCCAAGAGCTTGAAGCCATCCGCCGGGCAAATCTCTACGCAGCTCTCTCTACTCTGAAAGCCGGAACACAGGCGTCGTTTCCCAGTCGCGAGCAGTTCGAAGCAGAATGGACGTGCCGGGTAACCGGGTCAGTGGGGATGTATCCTGGATTGCGCCTCGCGGAACGGCAGCGTTTTAGGATTCGCCGCGTTCCATTTGGGTGCAGTCGAGCTGTTCGCTATGTTCCATAACCCCAATGCCACCATCCGGTCCACTCGCGCCATATTGTCATAGTCGATCTTCTGCCACTCGTCTGCGAAGCCGTGGTAATCGGGATAGTCGTACGCCACGCAGAGCGTATGTGCCGGAACGCCCTGTTCCGCGAGAGCTGCGTTGTCGCTCCTGGTAAAAAACGCATCGCTCGCTCCCTTTTCCATGTAGACTTTCACACCCGTTTGGCGGCCTGCCTCTTCGAAGTAGTTCGTCACATCAGAGTAGTCGAATCCGGTCAGGCTCGCATTGCTGAGCTGTGGCCCTACAGTGGAATCGGTGCGGCCCACTTGTTCCAGGTTGACATCTGCCACCGTCTTCGCGATGGGGAACACGGGATGCGCTCCGTAGTACTCGGAACCGATGTCGCCGCGCTCTTCACCGAAAAATGTCATGAATACAAGCGACCGTTTCGGATGCCGATTCGATCGGGCGAGAGCTTTCGCGATCTCGATCACTGATACTGTTCCGCTCCCATCATCATTGGCACCATTGTAGACGTGATGGTTTGCGTTTTGCGTGCGATTCGGAGAAAGGTCTCGCCCTGTATCGGCGGTGCCGATGTGGTCATAGTGCGCCGTCAGTAGAACGAAAGTATCTTTCAATTTCGGATCTGAGCCGCGAATTACGCCGATCACATTCTTCGCGACAAACTTCTGATCCTGCGGAGAAGCGATTTGGAGCGAAATGGTTGCCGCTGCTGACGTAGTGGCGGGAAGCTCAATCCACTTCTGGAACTCAACGCTTACGACGCGTATGACTGGCGGCCGATCCTGCTGGGCTTGCTGTTCGCTCAGAAGCTTCGCGTGATCTTGCCCTCCGCCCTCTTGCCCAACCACAACCTCCAATGCCGCGCCCGAAGAAGCGATGGCCTCGTCAAGAGCAGGGCGTTTTGCCCGCAGGCGCGTCCGTACGATCACTGCCTTGCCGGCGAGATCCACCCCTTTCAGTGCCTCAGGACCTCCGGCGCCCAGGATAACCGCTGGTGCATGATCGATGTTTACCGCGCGATTCGCCTCCACGACGTGTACATCTGCGGCAGCAACTGTCCACGTCTTTGACTCCTCTTCCAGAGCCATGTCGGAAGCGGCCGGTGCGCGACGATCGACCATGGCTGCTGTCTGGAAATAATCCTGATTGCCGCCCGGCTCCAGCCCCGCCGCACGGAACTGAGAGGCGATATATTCAGCAGCTATGTCCAGGCCCGGTGAAGGCGTGTATCGGCCCTGCAGCGCGTCGGAAGCTAGAAAAGAAAGATCGCCTCTAAGATCCGCGGCCTTAATAGAACGGAGAGCCGCTTGCAAGTTGGCCGGCACCCTTCGATGCTCTTGGGCTTGAACAAGAAGCCCGAGAGCAGTGCCACACAGCAGTAGTACGGCGGCAGAAAAGCGCCAGCTTGAACGGCCGTCCCGCGTCAAGTCGCGTCGTACCCGACGAACTGATCGAGAATGACGTTGCCTTTGTAGTCCATCTCCTGGTGAATGCCGATCGATGAAGAGTAATACGCGAAGGCGGTGGTCTGCTTCAGCTGGGTGAAAAACTTCTCGGGTTCCGTCTTAGGCTGATCTTCGGCAGCGGAGATCTTTCGCAGAAGTCCGATCTGCTGGTCTTTGCTGGTGTCGAGAAAATCGGCACCGTGCATGGCGCGTGATTGTTCATCGATCGACGCCCCACATTTGCGCCAGGACGTCTTCCCTTCCGGAAGAAAAGACTCTGCAACGCTCCGGTCGATGTAGGGGGCCACGCCCGCCTCGTGCGCGCCGGGAGAATGCGCGTCTGTAGGCACAATCAGGTCAGTTAGAGCATCCAGCAGCAGGAACTCCTTCTTTGTAAAGTAAAGTGGGGCGTTCGGTTCCGCTGCCGGAAGTTGCAGGGTTGTGAACGCCGTGGCCGCCAACAGTTTGAAAACGTCGCGCCGCTTCAGTTCCATTTCCATATCAGACCTCGCCCTTTTTCAACTGATCGGCTAAATAATCGCACGACCGCCAGCAAAGCGCCATGATGGTCCAAGTCGGGTTTTGCGCCGAAGCCGAGACATGCGTGCTGCCGTCCACTACGAAAAGATTTTTCACATCGTGTGACTGCTGAAACTGGCTCACCACGGACGTCTTCGGGTCAGTGCCCATGCGCGAGGTCCCAAGCTCATGAATGGACCAGCCCTCCGGCAGTGCATCTTTCGTCACTGAGACGATCTCGATACCGGCTGCTTCGAACATCTCGCGACCGGTCGCCGCCATATCAGCGGCCATTTTCTTTTCGTTGTCGCCGAAGCTGTAGTTGAACTTCAGCACGGGAACGCCCCATGCGTCCTTCACCACGGGATCAATCTCCACCTGATTCTCATAGCGCGGCAGCACTTCACCGAAAGCACCAATCTCGATGGTGGCGCCCGCATAATCGCGCACATGCTTCTTGTACTCTTCACCGAAACCAGGGCTCGTGTAAGCGGTGCCTGGAATCATTCCCGTGCCACTGCCACCCTCGAAGCCGTAGCCGCGGATGAAGCCCGGCTGCTTATCGGTCAAGTTACGGAAGCGCGGGATGTAGAAGCCGCCAGGCTTTCCATCATCCAGCGTGCGAGGCTTGCCCACCTGATCTTTCATGATGCCTGCAACGGAAGGACCCATGATGTGCTCGCAAAAGTTGTGGCCCACATGCCCGCTCGAGTTCCCTATGCCGTTCGGATAAAGGCTCGATTTAGACAGCAGCATGAGGCGGGCGGATTCGAGCGTCGAAGCGGCCAACAAAACAACTTTAGCTTTCGCCTGATAGCTCTGCCGCGTCTCACTATCCACGAAAGCGACGCCGCTTGCCTTGCCGGTGTTCTTGTCTACAGTCACCTCATACACGGTTGAGTTCGGACGCATGGTTAAGTTGCCGGTATCCATGGCCGGGCGAATCAGGCCCGTTGGCGAGTCAAACGCGGCGTGAATGTCACAGCCCCCGACGTGCCGGTTGCAAGCGCCCCGGCCATAGCAGCGGCTCCGGTACTTGTTATGTTTTAGACCATCCGTGGTCACTCCCGCGCGGTAAGGCGTCAGCATCCGGTCCATACCCTTCAGGGTCTGTCGCAGATGCATTTCCGAGCTGGTCAAGCGGATGGCGCGCTGGAACTGGCCGTCGGGCATTTGCGGCAGACCTTCCGGACGTCCCGAGACGCCCAAATATCGATCCACCCGGTCATAGTAC
>CAXUCT010000226.1:0-7474 GCA_964249415.1 uncultured Bryobacteraceae bacterium
ACCATGGGGAGTGAAGTTTTGAAAGGCGGAGCGCGCAAGCTGCGCCGCCTGTACAACGGCAAAATCATTTCTGGATTCGCGGGCTCCACTGCGGACGCCTTCGCGCTGTTCGCCCGCTTTGAATCGAAGCTGGAGCAGCACAGCGGCAATCTGGCCCGCAGCGTAGTTGAGCTTGCGAAAGAGTGGCGCACGGATCGAATGCTGCGGCATTTAGAGGCTTTGTTGCTAGTGGCCGATGCGAATGATATGTACATCGTCAGCGGCACAGGCGACGTGATTGAGCCGGACAGCCCGATTGCGGCGATCGGTTCGGGTGGCGCGTTTGCTAAATCGGCCGCCACGGCGTTGATTCAGAACACCAGTTACGAAGCGCGCGAGATCGTCGAGAAGGCCATGAAGATAGCTGCTGAGGTTTGCATCTACACCAACGAAAACGTCACCTATGAGGAACTTTCGTAATGGTGATTTATCTGCCACAGCAATCATCGGACGAGAGTCCGCTACTAGATGAGCTGACGCCGCGCGAGATTGTGGCGGAGCTGGACAAGCACGTTGTGGGGCAGGCGGATGCGAAGCGTTCTGTTGCCATTGCACTGCGCAACCGGGTACGGCGGCAGAAGCTGGAACCCGAGATGGCCGAAGAGGTCATGCCGAAAAACATTCTCATGATCGGGCCGACCGGCGTAGGCAAAACGGAGATTGCGCGGCGGCTTGCCAAACTTGCCAATTCGCCATTCCTCAAGGTGGAAGCGAGCAAGTTCACCGAAGTAGGCTACGTGGGCCGTGACGTCGAATCGATGATACGGGATCTGGTGGATGTCTCGATCGATATGGTGCGGGAAGAACGGCTGGAGCAGGTGGCCGACCGCGCGGAGCAGCAGGCCGAGGACCGGTTGTTGGATTTGCTGATGCCTCCGCAGCCCGAATCGCCGGAAAGCGTGGAGCGCACGCGCGAAAAGCTGCGTGAAAAGTTGCGCGCTGGCAAGCTGGACGACCGCATGGTGGAAGTGGACGTGAAAGAGCGCGGCCCGACGTTTGAACTGTCAACCAACGGCAACCTGGAAGAGATGGACATCAATTTGAAAGATGTCATTCCCGGGCTTTTCGGCCCGCGCACGAAGAAACGCAACATGCGGGTATCTGAAGCTTTGGAGTACCTGGTGCAAGAGGAAGAGCAGAAGCTGGTAGACATGGACCAGGTTACGCGCATCGCGCTGGAGCGCGTGGAGCGGAACGGCATCGTGTTCCTGGATGAGATTGATAAGATTGCCGGGCGCGAGGGCGGCCACGGACCCGACGTGAGCCGCGAGGGCGTGCAGCGGGACATTCTTCCGATTGTGGAAGGGACCACGGTGAACACGCGCCACGGATTTGTTCGCACGGATCACATTCTGTTTATCGCCGCCGGCGCCTTTCACGTTTCAAAGCCATCTGACCTTATTCCTGAGCTGCAAGGCCGGTTTCCCATCCGGGTGGAGCTTAAATCGCTCACCGAAGCCGATTTTATTCGTATCCTGAGAGAGCCGAAATCGGCGTTGGTGAAGCAGTATATAGCGCTGCTCGAAACTGAGGGGATCAAACTCAGCTTCAGTGAAGATGCGGTGACGGAGATTGCGCGCATCGCAGCGCAGGTGAACCGGAACGCTGAAAATATCGGCGCGCGGCGGCTGCATACCATCATGGAAAAGTTGCTCGAAGACATCTCTTTCGATGGCCCTGACCTGAAGAAGAAGAATATCAAGGTTGACGCCGCTTACGTCAACAAGCAACTCGCCGAGATTGTGAAGGATCAAGATCTCAGCAGGTATATTCTGTAGTGCGCGTTGCCGCTTCCGGGTTGTGGTTGAGCTTTTTGCTCTCGACAGGGTGTGGTTACGTGGGGCCGATCGTGCCTCCTTCGCCTGAACTTCCGAGCGCGGTGACTGACCTGAAGGTCGCGGAGAAGGGGAAGAGTCTCGTCATCACGTTTTCGACACCCGTGCGCACCACCGATAATCTGGCGATCACTCGCTTTTCAGATATTGATCTGCGCATAGGTCCTGCCGTCACTCCGTTCGACTTCAGCACTTGGGAAGCATCCGCGAAGCAGTACGAATTGCCACTTCCGGCGCCGAATGATCCGGACGATCTAAAACCCCTGCCCATCACCAAACCGATTCCCGCCTCGGAGTGGGTGGGCCGCCAGATCACCGTGTTTGTCCGAACTGCTGTCAAGAAGAGCGGCCATTACTCGCAGTGGTCCAATCGCGCGGTGCTGGACGTTGTAGCGCCGCTTGATCCGCCGGAGGTAAAAGTTACGGCAGTGAAGCGAGGCTACATGTTGACGTGGGAAGAGAAGGCCACGGCGAAAGTGCAGTACCAAATTTTGAGACAAGGCCCGGGGCAAACAGCCCCTCTGCAGATTGGTACCGCCGATGCTTCACCCTATTTGGATGACACCTCGCAGTGGGACACGCCCTACACGTACACCGTGATTACGCAGGAGGGCGCGGCGGAGAGCCTTCCTTCAGAACCGGTTTCGATTACTCATCGCAACACGTTTCCTCCGGCGCCACCGGAGAGTTTAGCCGCACTAGGAGGCCCGGAATCGATTGAACTTTCCTGGTCGCGCAATACGGAGCCTGATCTGAAGGGGTATGGCGTGTACCGCTCAGTGGATGGCGGTCCGTTCGAACGCTTGGGCGATTTCACAAGTTTGCCCACTTACACGGACCGTAAGGTGGAACATGGAAAGACTTATCGCTATGCGGTGACGGCTGTAAATCAGAATGGCTACGAGGGAGAAAAGTCGGCAGCTCGCGAAGTTGTTTTCTAAGTAGTGGGTTACCGATCACGAACGTAATCGGTGCATTAGCGAGATGTCGTCAAGCACGATAACTCCCATTTTATTAAGATACCCAGGCGGGTTTCGAAAAAGTCCTCGTCCTTCGTGCACAATATTTCCGCTTCGGCGATTATGGCCGTCTGCATAACGATGATGTCGTTTACATCGCGCATAGGTGCAGCTACAAGAGGGTTCAAGGTCACAATTTCAGAGGATCGTCGAAGGAACGCAATGTAATCGAAGACAAGCGTCTCCGACAGGCCGTAGAACATTTGCAATCTAGGATAGCGAAGCACTCTTGCAAGTTCGTGAAGCATTTCGTTTGAAAGCAATAACGTATGGCTGCTCTCGACAATGTTCGTTAACAGTTCACGGCAAGACGGTGCGAGTGCTCATTAGCTCGGACCAGGATCGTCGTGTCGAGGACGAGCTTCACTGATGCGGACGATAGCCAGGACGAGTGCTTCTTATTGCTTCGGTAAGGACTTCCTCGGCTTCTTCTGCGGAACTGGGTTTTCGGCGGGCATCCACCTCGGCGAAATACTTCTTTAGCTCCTCCAAGAGCTCCTGGCGCCGCTGATCGGAGAGCGCAGGCGGCGCAATAACGCGAACGCTTATGGCCTCGTCCTCCAGCACGCGGCGTCCTCCTAGCAGCGTCTCGATGACAGCTTTCTGGTCAGGAGAGAGATCTTTGGCGAATCATTCCTTCTGCCTGTTTGCAGTATGCCAGAAGGTGTTGTGTGTTGACCAGGCGCTCGGCTTCCGGGCTATGTTAGCATCGAAGCCATATGAGGGCGAGGTCGTTACCGGTAGCTCCTGATTGCTTCGTGTCCTGACGGCTTGGATCGAGTCTTTCCAGGAATTTCTTCTTCTCTCCGGCCGGGCGTTTTTGAATATCGTCCGCCGCCCGTTTTACTCCGACGATCTGTCGTTGCAGATGGACATCATCGGAGTAGGCAGTTTGCCCATCGTTGTCCCTACCGGCGCGCTCAGCGGCGCCATCATCGCTTTGCAAATGTCGCGTGCGTTGAGCACCTATGGCGCGAACAGCGAGGTAGGTGCGATTGTGGCGCTTACCCTGGTTCGCGAGCTGGGCCCGGTTCTGACCGCCATCAATGTAGCCGGCCGTAACGCATCCGGCATCGCCAGCGAGTTGGGTTCGATGAAGGTGACCGAGCAGATTGACGCCATGCGCGCGCTTGGTACAGATCCCATCCAAAAGCTGGTCACCCCGCGCCTGATTGCAACGGCTCTGATGCTGCCATGTTTGACAGTAATTGCGGATGCGATTGGCTGGTTCGCCGCGTATCTGATTTCTGTCCCGCTGCTTCATTTAGTGAGCAGTGGTTTTTTTTGGTCCAGTTCTTGGCAGGCTTTGGTGCCAAACGACTTGATCCAAGGGCTGATCAAGCCGTTTCTCTTTGGGATCATTATTGCGCTGGTGGGCTGTTTTTATGGCTTGCGAGCTACGGGCGGCACTCAGGGCGTGGGCCGCGCAACCACACAGGCTGTAGTTTTCGCTTCCATTTGGATCTTCTTCGTGACGTTTCTGATTGACAAGATCTTTGTGGGTCTCTAGAGCATCATGCCGGATGAAACGGAGCCGCTTCTGGAACTGAAGGATGTCAACTTGAAGTTCGGCAACATGTGGGCTCTGCGCAATGTTTCCCTTAAACTGAATCCAGGAGAAACTCGAATCATCTTCGGATCGGCTGGCAGTGGCAAGACGATGTTACTCAAGGCTGTTATTGGGTTAGCATGCGTTGACTCAGGAGATATTAAGTTATTCGGGCAAGATGTTACTGCGCTTCCGGAGCAGAAGCTCTACGCTCTGCGTGCCCGGGCCGGATTTTTGTTCCAGGAAAGTGGTCTATTTGATTCGCTTTCGATCGGGGAGAATGTTGAGTATCCTCTTTTAAACCGCCAACTAGCCGGCCACCACAAAGAGGGCGCGCTGTCCGATGAGGAGATTGAGAAGCGAGCTCGGGAGACATTGCGCTTTGTGGAACTAGAGCAAACCTTCAACCAGTTTCCGAGCGAGGTGTCCGGCGGAATGCGCCGCCGGGTAGGAATCGCCCGCGCGGTTGTGACAGAGCCGCCGCTGGTGCTTTACGATTCCCCGACGGCCGGATTAGATCCAATAACGGCCAACATCATTATGGCCCTGATCGCAAAAGAGCGTGCTGTGCGTAATTCAGCGTCGTTGATTGTTACGAAACGTTACCAGGACGGCGAGCTGATGGCTAACTTCCGGTACGATCCGAAGGACGAAGAACTTACTCCTGTTGCCCCGGACCCGGCAACAGGACAGTCGAGTGACACTCGAACGAAGTTTATCGTGATGAAAGAAGGACAGATCGTTTTCTTCGGTACGCGTCAGGAGTTGGAGAGCTCAGACGATCAATACGTGAAGAGGTTTGTTAGACACGAAGGTTAAATATGCCAAGCAAAGAGAAGGTCAGTTTCGCGCAATTGAAGGTTGGAATCTTGGGCATCGTGGCCCTGTTCTTTGTTACCTTGCTCATCTTTCTGCTGACTGGCAGCCTAGACATTTTCAGGCACCAAGTTCCGTTACACGTTTATGTCTCGGATGCGGCAGGGTTGACGCCGGGCGCGCCGGTGCGCATCAACGGCATTCAGGCAGGCAAGGTGGACAAAGTGGCGCTATCGGGCGAGACGAATCCGCAAAGAATCATCAAAGTGGATTTCGCCGTGGATCAAGATATGCTGAAGCAAATCCCTGTTGATTCCATCTCTTCAGTTTCGTCGGACAATCTGTTGGGCAGCTCCAAGTTTTTAGAGATTAACAAAGGCATCAAGCCTGATACCATCAGGCCCAACGGCACTGTACGAGCAGCGGACACGCGGCAATTTGATGCGCTTGTCCAGCAAGGTTACAACGTGCTGGATTCCTTGCAGGCGATTCTGGGCAGAGTGCAGGATATCGTCGGCCAAGTGGAATCGGGGAAGGGCAGCATCGGCAAGTTGCTGGTGGACGAGTCTCTATATAACAGCCTTCAGGCCACCGTCAACCAGGTTCAACTCCTGGCAACCACGCTGAACTCAAAGACCGGCACCATTGGCCATCTCATCAATGACAATGAGCTTTACACGCAGGTGCAGAGCGTAATCGGCAGGCTCAACACCATTACAGAAGGACTTCAGCAAGGTCAGGGAACGGCGGGGCTTTTCTTAAAAGATCCCAAGGTGTACAACCAGCTTAATACAGCGCTCGATCAGTTGAATACAACTCTGACAAATTTAAATCAGGGCAAGGGAACAGCGGGGCAGTTGCTTACGGACGACAAGATCGCGAAGCAGCTTACAACAACGCTGGATAAGGTGAACGTGACCATCGACAAGGTTAACTCCGGAGAAGGCACCATTGGGCAACTTCTGGCGAATCCCCAGCTTTACGATGAAGCGACAGGCACCACGCGCGAGCTGCATGAGCTGTTGAAGGATTTTCGAGCGAATCCGAAAAAGTTCCTGACTATCAAGCTACACATTTTCTAGTTTGAATTGAAGCAGTTGATCATCAACGCGGACGATTTCGGCTTCACGCGCGATGTGAATGCGGTAATCGTTCACGCACATCGGCAGGGAGTTCTTACGTCCACGACGCTGATGGCAAATGGCGAAGCATTTGATGATGCCGTACAGCTTGCGAGTGAAACCCCATCGCTCGATGTTGGGTGCCATCTGGTTCTGGTGCAAGGAAGCTCGCTCGTAACGGGCAAGCCGTTTCCGGAGAAGCCTGCCCAACTGCTGTTCGCGCTGATAAGAAAGCAAATCGATCCTTATCGCGAACTGCGCGCTCAGCTCGAAAAGATCTTGGGCGCGGGAATTCGGCCGACCCATCTTGACTCGCACAAACATACTCATATCTTGCCAACTGTTTTCCGCGCGGTGGTTCGGCTGGCCGGTGAATTCAGCATTCCGTTTGTTCGATTGCCGCTGGATCACACTGTGCCTTTTGCCCGCCTGCCTTTTGCCGTGGCGAGCCGCTATTATCGCGGCCTGGCGCGGCGTGCGAATGTCAGGATGACAGATCATTTTGTGGGCTTTCGGCTGACTGGTTCGCTGAACGAAGAGAACTTTGCTGCCGCGCTTTCTGCACTGCCTGATGGGACGACTGAGTTCATGTGTCACCCAGGCTACCTGAGCGCTGAACTGCAGGGCGCCGCCACGCGGCTGAAAGAATCACGCGTCCGCGAACTCAAGGCGCTTACATCGCCTGGCATTCGCGACCTTATGGCCTCAAAAGGAGTCCGCTTGGCAACTTTTGATAAAGTCGCGGCTCAAGTCCCATAACGGCCTTGCCATCGAAGATGGTCAGGTAAACTTTTGCATCCGCAATCTTCACCGGATCAATCGCGAATATGTCATCGGAGAGCACAGCAAAGTCGGCCATCTTGCCTGGCTCAATGGAACCTTTGATCTTCTCATCGAAGCTCGCGTAAGCGGAGCCCATGGTGTATGCCCGGACAGCTTCCGCAACCGTGATCTTCTGTTCAGGCACCCATCCGTCCGGATGCTTGCCGTCGAGAGTTCGCCGGGTCACAGCGGCATAGATTCCCATCAATGGGCTCATGGGCGCCACATCCCAGTCGGACCCGAATGCAAGCGTTGCTCCTGAATCGAGGAGCG
>CAXUCT010000227.1:0-864 GCA_964249415.1 uncultured Bryobacteraceae bacterium
CTGGCCTGTGCCATCATCTGCCTGCGGCAGGTCAGGCGGTTTTGTCCCTAATTCTAAGCCTGGCGCAGCCAGGTCATGCCGCGTCCGCGGCTGGGAATGCCCTTCGCGCGAAGGATCGTTACCCGTTGGGCCGGGACGCGCGATTCAGCGGCCCGGTGAGCAGCAAATAGAGCTTGGTCCTTGCGGGACGTGCCAAGAACCATCTTGTTATTGCTTGATACTCGTATTACAGGTATATCCTGACTGATACATACGAGGTTTACCATGCGGGTTACGACCGCCGATTTCATCAAGCACTACGGCCGCCTGGCTGATCGCGCGTTGTCGGAACCGCTGACGATCACCAAGAACGGGCATGACCGGCTCGTCGTGCTTTCGGCCGAAGAGTACGATCGCCTCAAGCGCCGGGAGCGGCGCGTGGTCAGCGCCGGGGAACTGACGGAGGCGGAGGTGGCATTGATTGCTGCTGCCGACGTGCCGGCGGAACACGCGCACCTCGATGAGGAGCTGAAGCACTGGCGTCCGTGACGTGGCCGACCCCGCAACCTGGTCTGGTAATCCGCTACTCCTACCTCTGGCGGCGCGAGGCGCAGGCGGGGCAGGAAGAGGGCGTCAAGGATCGTCCCTGCGCGGTCGTCCTTGCCAGCACGGATGAGGAAGGCCGCACGCGCGTCTACGCCGTGCCCATCACTCACTCCCCGCCTGCCGAGGATACAGCGGCGATCGAGATTCCAGCGCCGGTCAAGAACCGGCTCGGACTGGATAGCGAACGCTCCTGGATCGTGGTGAGTGAGGCCAACGTGTTCGTCTGGCCCGGTCCCGATCTGCGGTTTGTTCCAGGGAAGGGGGCGGAAAGTGTCGCCT
>CAXUCT010000227.1:874-1925 GCA_964249415.1 uncultured Bryobacteraceae bacterium
GCCTATGGCTTCCTACCGCCCGGCTTCTTCCGAGCCGTCCGTGATCGATTTCTGGCGTTAGATCGGCAGCGTAGAGCCATGGTCAAGCGGACAGAATAGGAAGTCTGTCCACTCTGCATGAACCTACCCCCTTAGCGAATCATGCCAGCTCTGGCATAAGAGGCGGAGTTGAAAGGTAGGCGTTGCAAATGGCGGTACGGGCTCTCGAAGTCGCCGGGACTCACGATGCCGCAACGGATTTAGAGCGGATCGACGCAGCACCTGCGAAAATCCAGCTCGCACGGCGGCTGGTAGAGGCCATTCACGCCCGCAATCTGACGCAGGCTGCTACCGCAGCACTCCTCGGCATCGATCAGCCAAAGGTATCGCGCCTTATGCGTATGCAGATTTCCGAGTTCTCGGCGTCCCGGCTGATGCGATTCCTGACGCTAGTAGGCCGGGACATTGAGATCGTGGCTTCCGGCCGAACGGAAAACTGAATGTCTCTTCAGATTACCAATGTTGCGGCGGCTGACGCTTACGTCTCCGGCTTTGGTTTGGATGCCGAAGTCTGGGCCAAGATCAAAGCCGACATGATGGACGAATACGTCCAGCCCCACGATCATCCCTGGATCATCGGCTTCTCCGGGGGCAAGGACAGCACCCTTGTCGCGCATCTTGTTTTTGAGATGCTGCTGGCCCTGTCACCATCCAAGCGTAACAGACACGTTCACATCGTCTCCAACGACACTCTCGTGGAATCGCCGCTCGTCATCGCTCATTTGAGGCGCGCTCTCGGGCAAATAGAGGAAGCGGCAGCGGTGTTCGGCTTGCCCGTAACGTGCAAGCTCACCCGTCCCGATCCAGACGACACATTCTGGGTGAACCTCATGGGCCGGGGCTACCCAGCGCCGAACCGCTCGTTCAGGTGGTGCACGGATCGCATGAAGATTCAGCCGACCAGCCGCTACATTCAGGCCTTGGCAGAGAACACCGGCCGCTCGATCTTGCTACTCGGTGTGCGGCGGGCCGAAAGCGCCACGCGGGCAGGAACAATTGCCCGGTATGACAA
>CAXUCT010000227.1:1935-3022 GCA_964249415.1 uncultured Bryobacteraceae bacterium
CCGTCATAACGATCTGCCAACATGCTTCGTCTACAGGCCCATCTCTGAGCTTTCGACGGAAGATGTATGGGAGTTCCTTGGCGAGAACTCTCCGCCGTGGGGCGGATCGCATGGAGAGTTGATTACGCTCTACCGCAATTCGGAAGGGGGCGAATGCCCCATCGTGACTCAACGCTCGGATGCTCCTTCTTGCGGAACGTCGTCGTCGCGCTTTGGATGCTGGACCTGCACAGTGGTCGAGAAAGACAAAAGCCTGGAAGGCTTCATTGATGCAGGGTTTGTGGAATTTGCGCCCTTGGTCGCCTTTCGCGACCTCATCGCCGCCTGGCGCAACGACCCGGAGAAGAGGCAGGCCCGCCGACGAAACGGCAGCGTCACCGTGACCGCGCGTGGCACTTACATTCCAGGCCCGTTCACGCCAAACGCACGGCGAGAGTTGCTTGAGCGCCTGCTCGCCTTGCAGGAAGAAGTCGGCATGCCTCTCATCAGCCGTGAGGAGATTTCGCGCATCCGGAAAATCTGGGCCGCCGAGGTTACGGGAGACTGGCATGCCGCGTGATGTCGTCGTCCTGTTCGCCCGGCCGGAAGGCCGCAAACTCATCGAACGCCACTGCCGCAAAAACCAAGTCAGGGTTGCTGATTTGCGCTCGCTCGTCGAACTCGAAATCGCCCAAGTGGGACGGGATCGGAAACGGGATTTGTGGCCCGCATTCGACGAAGTTTTCGACGGCCTTGATGATGAGGCTGATGCCTGATGCAGCTTCGCAAAATCAGTCTTCGGGACTGGAAGTGCTACGCGGGGAAGGTGGAGTTTTCATTCCCAAAGCTCACGGACGGGAAGAACCTCTCTCTCATCGGCGCAGCGAATGGGTTCGGCAAAACCGCGCTGTATGAGGCAGTCGTGCTTGGCCTTTTCGGACGCGAAGGAATGCCGCTCCTCTACCGCGCCCGCTTTGAGGTCAGCGGTGATAACCAGACCGACCAAACCTATGTCCAATTCCTGAGCCGAACGGACGGGAAGGATGGTGTTCTTAACCGGACCGCACTCGAATCCGGGGTAACGGATTGCTCCGTCGAGCTCGTATTC
>CAXUCT010000227.1:3032-7406 GCA_964249415.1 uncultured Bryobacteraceae bacterium
ATTTCACGCAGTCGGGCGCTCTCAAGCGCTACGAGGAAGAAGTTCAGGCGTTCGAGGGCAGCGAGCGACGGCCGGTAGGCCCACGATCGGGGATCGCAGCGACCGCGAACGAGCGGCTTGACTGGTTTCGCGATTGGGTCGCAAAGAACTTCGTCCCCTACTACCTGGGTTGGTTCTTCCTCTTCGATGGGGAAATGGTCAAAACTTTCGCCGATCAGGGCATGCGCGAGCAGGTTCGCAATGGTATTGAGGGGCTGCTGGGCCTGCCCCTCTTGCGCGACCTGGCGACGGACCTTCGCAACTATGCGCGCGTGCGCGGCGGTAGCTCCGGCGGCCCGCAAGGCAGCACCATCGAGAAGGTCGAAGCGGAGGAAGAGGCCCTTACGCCGCGGCTGAGCGAGGTCATCGACGAAGAGAAGCAAGTCGATGCCGATCTGCACGCCTTGGAGCTGGAGCGGGAGGAACTGACGCGCATCCTGCATGGTCTGAGCAGCGGAACACAGGCCAGCAGCCAGGAACTGTATCAACGTCTTGCTCAGCGCCGGGCGGATTTGAGGGGCGCAAAAGATCATCTGGCGGAGGCGATGGAAGTTGACCTTGCGCTGGCGCTGCCTGGCCATGAGTTGCGAGCTGCCGCTGAGCTACGCCTGCGGCAGGAAGAGCGGCGGGAACAGTGGCAGAGTGGCCGCGAACAAGGCGACGTACGGCTTGAAGCCTACGTCTCCTCGGTCCAAGAATCCCTGCTGAAAGTCGCGCCCCCGCTGTCACCGGCACAAGTCGATGCGGTCATCACCGAAATCCGCGCGGCCTGGGATCGTCTGTGGTTCCCGCCCGACGACGATACTGCCCCGTCATTTCGCCATACAGCACTGCTCGGGGCCGATCGGCTGGAGACCATCGCCCGGCTCGGGCGCATCGCCGTGGCTGGGGGTCGCCTTCTCCAGTTCTTGCAGGAGATCAGCACGCACGAGACCGAGATCATTCGCCTGGAAGAAGAGACCAGCCGGATCGAAGCGGTCGGGCCAGGCATTGAGGAAAAGCGCGAGCGCTTCGGCGTAGTGCAAGCGCAGCTCACCCCCTTGAACCAGCGCAAAGGTGCGTTGGAAACCAAGCGGGTGGGCATCGAAGGGCAGCTCAACGCGAAGCGCGCGGAACTTGCCAATCTTAGGCAGCGGGTTGCCCACTCTGCGCCGGGCCAGCGGCGGGCGGCGGCGGCGGCGCGTGTTGCGCAGATGCTCGATGCGATCCTTGTGGAAGCGGTACCTGGCGAAGTGGAAGCCGTCGCGGAGGTCATGACCGATGTGTATCGGGCAATCAGCCATAAGGGGCTGGTCGATAAAGTCACCATCGCGGCGGACTGCACGGTGAGGCTGCTGGCGAAAAGCGGAGCCGAGGTGACGGGCCTTGGCGCGAGCGCCGGAGAGCAACAGCTCTTCAGTCTCGCCTTGATTCAGGCGGTGTTGCGCGTTTCCAAGCGAAGCTTCCCGATCATTGTCGATACTCCGCTCGGCCGGTTGGACGAGCGACACCGCGTGGCCCTCATGCAGCAATTCGCCTCCCTTCCTGGCCAGGTGATCCTGCTTTCCACCGACACGGAAGTGGTCGGGCCAGCCTACGCGGCCGTCACGGAAAATATCGCGCAAACCTATCTCCTACAGCACAAACACCACGGCGACGTGGGCGCGACCCGTGTTGAGGCGGGCTATTTCGAGGGGCCTGTCTGATGGCCCTGAGTTTACGCGAGATCGCAAGCGCTTCATTCCGCACCAGCGAAGAAGCGGACGCCATCAACACCGAGTTCATGGAGAACCTCGGCAGCCGTACCCGGTATCTGCCGGCGCGGCTTGCGATCGGCCGGTCTCTTCGGGTGCCGGCCGCGCCGCCAGCGGTAGAGCAATCCGGCAAGGTGATTAAGGGAGAGACTCTTTTAGGTCCCGAGCTTGGGTCATGGCTCGCCATGCTGATCGAGCATGATGGCCGGGAGGATGTCTCACTCAAAGGATTTCAGGCGATCGTCGCCGCACACTGGTCGCGTGGCCTTGGCATGCTGCAACGGGATTGGGCCGGAGCGGGACAGGACCGGGATCGTCTGCTTCGCAAGCTCGCCGAAGATGCCGGTCTGTCTCCAACCGCCTCTGGTGAAGGAGAGGGAGATGGGGAAATGCCCGCCTTCGGTAGCGGGCTTATCCAGGTGCCTGTGGGCGAACTGGGCCATGACGATCAAGGCCACGTCGTGACCTGGAAGCCCAATGCTCCTGCCGGATCGCCGCACCTGGCGCTGATGGGGGGAAGCGGCAAAGGGAAGACCCGGACGATTGCCGCCATGCTGCGCGGGCTGCGCGAGGCGGCGTCCGTGCCCATCCTGGCATTCGACTTCAAGGACGATCTGACCAACAAGTACAACCGCCTGCACGAGGTCTTCGGTGCCCAGATTATTGGGCCACCGCGTCAGCCGATTCCGCTGGACGTGCTGCACCTGCCTTCCGCCGAACCGTTCGACATCAAGCTGGCGGCCGATCGGTTTTGCGACAGCTTTTCTCGGCTGAAAGGCGTGAAGGTTGGCGACCGGCAGAAGGATGCTCTTTCCAGCGCCGCCGAGCGGGCCTTTAGCCGCACGCGGCCAACTCGCCTGACGGATATCCGCGATGCGTTCCAGGCGGAATACCAGCGTCTCGGCATGAAGCATGATGGCGCGGTCGGATTGCTGAACAATCTCTGTCGCTACCCGCTCTTTGAGCCGCTCCAAACCCCGGCAGACTTTTCAAGCAATCCTGGATCATCCGGCTTCCGGCCAACGACTCTACGGAAGCCACCCGAGGGCTGGTCGTCAATCTGCTCCTGGACGCGCTCGAACGCTTCCTTCTGTCGTTACCGAACGCACCGCTTGATTCAGCCGGGAACACGTCCCTTCGACATGTCCTCTTCATCGATGAAGCCCACCTGATTCTCGGCCGCAAGCTGCCCGCTCTATCGAGCCTGATACGTCAGGTGCGTTCCAAGGGTGGCGTGGTTATCCTGGGCAGCCAATCACCCGACGATTTCGATGGGGAGGAAGATGACTTCCTTGCGCAGATGGGCTTGGTTGCAACGTTCGCCACCAACGCGAAGCCTGCCGCAGTGAAGCGCATCATGGGCGGCGGGCTGGACCTCCCAGGACTACCGGACGGGGTGTGCTGGGCACGCCGTCTTGGCGACCAGGCTCCAATTCGCATCCAGGCATTTACGGCTACGAAATAAAAACCGTTGCCTCACATTACTCCGATCTGCGACCTGGTTATATCTTTGATCTCTATTATCTCTTGGGAGTTGATAACGTAACCAAGATTCATCATGGTGTTGATTACGGCAACATCGGTGTCCAGTGTAGGTACGGGTTTTTGAATGATCTTCCCGGTATACTCAAACAGCGGGCCAGCATACAAAATACCTAGCAATGCGGCCTGAGTACCTGGAGCATAACTCTCCTGGCTCTGCCGAAAGATTCCATCCTGAAAGAGAAACACGGGGGAGCCGCTTGATCCTGGGAAGCAAGCTGCATCGACAAGGAACTGATTGCTTCCATTCCACGGTATCATTGGGTGGGAGCCGGTTATACCATTTCTAATTACCGGGAGGTTGTTTGTCTCGTCACTTAGGCCTTTTGGGTAGCCAACCATCACAATTGGTTCGATAGGCCGCAATAGCGATTGCATGTCTGCATTAGGCATCCAGCTCTCATCGAGCAGGGTGTGCCTAACAGCATATGTCTGCACCAGACTTACCCAAATATTGCTTATATTTATTGCGCAAAGGTCCACGTCTGGCGATGGATGACTGATAATACACTCTGGTAGGTTCGGAATGGATATCGGGATATGATTGGCGTTTGGCGGCTTACACCCATCATTAATCGTGTCAATTCCGAGCTTAGGAACAACCGTTAACCTCGTCGTGAGCGAAATGGCGTTTGCTGCGACGTGCTTATTGGTAATGATGGTTACTACAGAACGGGTGCCGAAATCGAAGCGGAACAGGAACCCGGTTCCACTCCCTGATCCCTGCGGGGTGCTGGTAGATAGTCTGACTGTTGACAACGTTATAACCGTTGCAAGATTGAGCTGAGGCATCATTTAAACCCTTCAGATTGAAATCTTCTCAACCTCATCGAGCGAAATTTCGTCCGATCTCCGGTCATAAAGCTTTGTCGTGCGCGGTGAGGAGTGGTTGGCGATCGTCTGCGCATGCTCCAGCGTGCCACCGTTTTTGAGGTAGGCGGTGATGCCCGTCGCGCGGAATGTGTGGTTGCCGATCTTGGTAGCAATGCCGGCGGCGGCCGCCCGTGGAGTGGCCCCCGTTAGACCGGACACGGGGCTGGTTGGGATTGGCTGCGGATGA
>CAXUCT010000228.1:0-632 GCA_964249415.1 uncultured Bryobacteraceae bacterium
ACGGTGGAAACTCAACGGGTCGGTCATCTTGTTCTGGATATCTTCGATGCCTCCAATCACCACCTTTTGTTCCGGGGAGTCGCGGATGACGATCTCGGAAAGAACGCCGGTAAGAATACCAAGAACCTTTATAAGGACATTGACGACATTCTTAAAAAGCTGCCAAAGACCGCCAAGTCGTAGCTTGCATGAATAGATCCAATGAAGCGCCGGGAGTTAGCTTCCTAGGCAATTCTTCAACAACATTTTATGTCAAAGCGTACGCCTGCATCGCTGCATGCAGCAAACATCCAACGAGTGAGGGTGCTTACTCTGGGAGCTGTCAGTGGCTGCGTTGATGCATATACCCTGACGACCTTCAGCGTTTACACCACCTTCATGAGCGGGAACGCGATCTTGACTGGTATCAATGCAGGAAAGGGAATGGTTGCCGCAGCCTGGCATAGCTTCTTCCCCATCCTCTTTTACGTTCTTGGCTCTTCCGCTGGAACGTGGCTACAGCGAAACAAAACACAGCCGAACCTGACTCGAGTTACAGGGGTAAGTGGGCTGCTGATCTTAGTTAGTGTTGTTGCAGCTTACCTCGCAAAGGGATGGCTGTGCATTACGATCC
This sequence comes from uncultured Bryobacteraceae bacterium, assembly GCA_964249415.1. Taxonomy (GTDB): domain Bacteria; phylum Acidobacteriota; class Terriglobia; order Bryobacterales; family Bryobacteraceae; genus Bog-105. Next base: position 614 of record CAXUCT010000228.1, read on the forward strand.
TCAGCATCGCCATGGGTAA
>CAXUCT010000228.1:642-7404 GCA_964249415.1 uncultured Bryobacteraceae bacterium
TGGGCGGACAGGCTGTCTTCTTTGGCTTTGTAACGGGTGATTTCAAGAACCTGGGTGTAAATCTTGCAGAGGCGATGGGAGGCGCACCTGTTCCGCAATCCGAGGGGCCATGGGACACCTACCGGTGGCGTGCGGGGGTGTTGGTTACTACATCGGCCTCTTTTCTTTTTGGCGCAGCCATCGGTGTGATAGCGACAATCCATCTCGGGGTACGGACTCTGCTGCTTCCCTCTGCAGCATTATTGATCTTTGCGCTAGTGGAGCGCAACGAGACTGATGCCACATAAGATACGCGTTATCGGCATCAGCGCTTTTGTTGGTTTCCTCACGGCCTTTCCCATTGTGGCGGCCGCCGGCTTTATCTATCTAAGGTATGGCCATCCGCCTGTCGCTACCGCTGATCGGCCCTTCCCAGATGAAGCCAAGATCGTTCATATTGCTCTCGATGCCCGCATTGATCGCCAGCTTACCTCGCCTCCTTTCAGTGCCACTCCTGGCAACCTCATTGCCGGTGCACATGTTTATGTAGCCCATTGCGCTGTTTGCCATGGAACGCCGGGTCAGAACAGCAGTTTCGGTAAATGGGAGTACCCAACCGCTCCGCAACTCTGGACCAAGCACCGGAATGGCGTGGTTGGCGTGAGCGATGATCCGGCGAGCGTCTCATACTGGAAAGTCGACAACGGCATTCGATTGACGGGAATGCCATCTTTTCAGCACATTCTTACAGATGCTGAAATGTGGCAGGTATCCTTGCTGGTCAAAAACGCAGATCAGCCCTTATCGCCGTCGATTCGTGAAATTTTTGATCGGGCAACTCTAAGTCGCGCTCAGGCCACCTCGTGTGAAAAGGCTGTGATTGCGGGCCTGGAAAGCGACCCCAAGTAGCCCTATGTTGAGAACTAGATTTAGCGTTCGATATGCATCTGTTCTGTTCTTCCTTCTAGTGATCGCAAGGAACGATTCCGCCCAAACGAACTTGGTAGTCACGAACCCGGCTATGGGGGCTTCGGGGGCCGCTAACGCTCAGCAAACGGCAACCATTCTCGGATTCAATCCGCTTATGGGAAAGTTGCAAGGGCTGGTATCACAGCGCGCGTGCGAGTCGGCTCCTTCAATGGAGGAGCTCATGGTTCGGCAGCAGATTGTGGAGCTGGTTCAGACCTCGGTGTTGGATGTCGATGGCGTTCTTGCGGAACTCTCTAATGAGCGCGGTGAGCTTTTAGACCTTCGCGTTTCTTTACAGGCGCGCCGTGATCGCATCGTTGCCAAGCTGAATGCCGTCGCTCTCATCGCGGGGTCCGGTTTCGGGGCTGCGGTGAACGCAACGCAGTTTACTGGTTTGAGCAATAGGGTCCAAAACACCGGTGACGCAATTGGGATCGGCTCCGGTGTTGCTTCCACTTTCTTTTCCATTCTCGCTACACGGAAACAAAACGGACCGAGCGAAGCGGTTGGGGAAATCCCTAACATGCTTGCGCCGCTATTTAATCGCAAGCCTGTGTTGAACGCTTATTACTCTCCGCAGGTACTCCAATACCTTCAAAGTGTGCCGGCCAACGAAGACGCTAAGGAAGGAACGCGTCTTGAACAGCTCAAAGCGCAATGGACTCAGGCAGGAAGATTAGGTTCTTCCTCCGACCCTGTCAAACAACAGCAGAAGATTACCTCCCTGACGACGAGCGAGAACAATGACGTAAAGATCTCTATTAGCAATCTGTCGGACAGGATTGCAATGCTCCAAGATGTAGCCGGTAGAGTCTCCCTGATGAAACGTGACTTGGCTGGAGTAATGCACGCTTACATGGCTGACTCAGGAAAATGCCCTACAAAAACGGACTTGAATCGTTAATTCGAGTAAGAGGAGAAAGCGATGAAGGGCGTAGTTCTTAAAGAGACACACGTGGTGGAAGTCAGAGATCTTCCGAACGCATCGATGGTCGAATCGACTGACGCGCTGATGCGCGTTACCTCCACTGCGATCTGCGGGACTGATCTTCATTTTTACGATGGCCGTATGCCTTCCAACGGGCACCTCATCGGCCACGAGCCACTCGGCGTAGTCGAAGAGGTCGGCAGTGCGGTTCATTCGTTGAGCAAGGGTGACCGGATCGTCGTGCCAACCCACATCTGCTGTGGCTTTTGCGTTAACTGCTGGCGTGGCTACAGCGGCGCCTGTCTCACCACCAATCCGGGCCACGCCGGAGCCGCCTATGGTTACCCCAATCAGGGGGGCTATGAAGGCGCGCAAACGGAGTTCGTGCGTGTTCCCTTCGCGGACGCCAATGCCATGAAGCTTCCTGGAGAGCCGGGCGACGAATACGAACATGACTTCGTCATGCTCGCCGATATTTTGCCAACCGGGTACCATGCGACGGAGCTTGCCGAAGTCGGACGTGGCGACTCGGTTGTCATATTCGGCGCCGGCGCCGTCGGGCTTTCCGCTCTTTACTCATCCGTGGTTCGCGGTGCGTCCACAGTTTACGTGGTCGACTGCATTGCGGAGCGGCTGGAGAAGGCCAGGGAACTAGGCGCAGTGCCCATTAACTACAGTGAAGCCGATCCTGTCAAGCAGGTTCAGGAGCACCGTAAAAAATTGCGCATGGATAACGCCTATCGGGACGAGCATGTAATGGACGGCGTGATGTGCGGAATCGATGCGGTTGGGTTTCAAGCCCGTTCTCGCAACGATTACTCTAAGGACGATCCGAACTGGATCATTGCTTCTCTGGCAGAACTTGTCAATCCGACCGGTCGCATTGGCGTCATCGGCGTATTCCCGCCGGCAGATCCGATGGGCGTCGATCCCAACGAGCGCGAAGGCAAGCTCACGGTTCCATGGGGAACTTTTTTCAACAAGGGCATCTCGGTCAGGTTCGGTAGAGATCAGGATAAGCGTTACGACATCATGCTGCGAAACATGATTACAGACGGAAAGATGAGGCCCGGAAAGATTGTGTCCCATCGCTTGCCGTTATCAGAGGCCTCAAATGCTTTCGAAAAGTTCAATAAACGCTTGGACGGTTACATCAAAATCGTGCTCGATCCTAAGCGTTGAGGCTCGCGTACGACATGAGTTTCGCGTACCGAACGCGGCCGAATTACTCGACTTTACGAACGGAGTTACATACATATGCCAATTGAATCAGCCGTCATTGCTTCCGATCAGCCGGAACAGATCGTCAGCAGTCCTCTTCCTGAAAATCCAGCTCTTCTAAAGCAGAACCCGAACTCAAACTTCCCGCCAACTACCGACAAGGGTGACGTAGGGGCTGTGTGGTTCTCAATGGACCTGGTCCACAAGCGAATTCAGCCAGGCGGATGGACCCACCAGGTCACCCAGCGCGAGCTACCGACCTCCAAAGATTTAGCAGGCGTCAATATGCGCCTGGAAGCCGGTGGTTATCGCGAACTGCACTGGCACACCGCCGATGAGTGGGCTTATATGATGTACGGCAAAGCACGCCTGACGATCATGCAGCCCGACGGCACAATGTTTGTAGAGGACGTCAATGACGGCGACCTCTGGCTGTTTCCCGCTGGCTTTCCGCACTCTATCCAAGGCCTCGGTCCGGATGGCTGCGAGTTTCTGCTGGTGTTCAACGAGGGCATGTTCTCCGAGGACGGCACCTTTCTGCTTTCGGAATTCGTGGCTCACATGCCCAGAGAAGCTCTGGCCAAAAATACTCACCTGAATGCCGCAGCACTGGCTAAGTTGCCCAAAAAAGACCTGTACATCTTCCCAGGAACCGTGCCCGGCAGCTTGGAGGCAGACCGCCAGGAAGTCAGAGCTCCTGGCGATTCAGTACCTCAGCCCTACATCTTTCGTTTATCGGAGATGCCGCCCACAAAGGTGACCGATGGCGGCGAGATCCGGATCGTGGATTCCCGCAACTTTCCGGCCTCGAAGAGCTTTGCCGTAGCGCTGGTCCGCATTAAACCCGGCGGCATGCGCGAGCTTCACTGGCACCCAAACGCGACCGAGTGGCAGTTCTATCTGCGGGGCAGCGCCCGGATGACCGTCTTCATGCCTGTCGACAATGCCCGCACCATGGATTTCCACGCCAAAGATGTAGGCTTTGTCCCCAAGGTGGCTGGTCACTACATCGAGAACACCGGCGAAGACGACCTCGTTTTTTTGGAGATGTTTGCCGCTCCTGAACTGATTGACGTATCGTTCAACCAGTGGATACGCCATCTCCCGAAGCTGATCCTAAGAGAGCACCTCAATCTCACAGACGAGGAGATAGACATGATTCCAAATGAAAAGAACGAAGTGCTTCGCTAGGAAGCCGCATTCTTCTCCCGTAGAACCTGCGAAGCAGGCATTTCATTCAACTTTCGGTGCAGAACAAAGTGGCGAAGAGCCCCCAGGCTGCTAGTTTACTGAAAAGAAGTTGAGGTTAAACGCACCGTTGCCGGAGTCTATATAAAGCCGCAGGACGTGCTTGCCGGCCGAGAGATTCGCAGTCCCTTGCACGTTGGTCCAGGTCTGCCATCCGCCGGTTGAAGAGACCGTCAGGGGCCCCGTCAGATTGTTGCCCGCCTCGTCCTCAATATGGAAGGTGCCTGCGGTCCCGCTGGCGATCCCCGATGCGACGCGGGCGACAACCGTGTAGCTCTTCGAACTCTGCGCCATCACGGTATACCGCATCCACTCACTGGGCTCCGTCCAGCCGACGTCATAGCCACCGCCCGCATCCGTGCAGGCCTCAATGTCCACGCCGTCAGCCGTGCGGTACTGGCCTCCGTCGTTGCTGGCATCGCTGTCGTGGTAGGCCACTCCTTCGCCGCCCAGGTCATAGTTTTCCACCTGAATGGTTCCTGGCAGGCTGACCGGCGTCCCGGTGTACGGCGTGCCGGCATAGCTCGCACCGGTACCGAAGGTCATGTACTCCAGATTAAAGGTCGCATTGCCGCTGTCAATAACTAGCCGCAGAACATGCTTTCCGGCGCTCAGTGTTGCCGACCCGCTCAGCGAACTCCAGTTTTGCCATCCGCCCGTAGATGAGACCGTGATCTCGCCGGTGAGATTTTTGCCCGTCTCGTCCTCCACATGAAACGTGCCTGCGACCCCGGACGCGATTCCCGAAGCGACCCGAAAGGTCACCGGATAGGTAGCCGTGGCGGCGACGTTGACCGTGAACTTCGACCACTCGCCCGGCTGATTCCAACCCACATCGAAGCCGTTGCCGACCCCGCCGCTGTCCGTCGATGCCTCAATATCGACCCCCTCCGAGGGCCTGTATTTTCCGCCGTCGTTCGTTGCGTCCGTGTCGTTGTAGGCGACGCCCTGCCCGCCTGCATCGAAGTTGTCGAAATCGATAGTGCCCGGGATCGCGGCCGGCGATCCGGTATACGGTGTTCCCGTGTACACCGCCACACCCGGCTTTGCGGAAGCCTCGTTCGAGAACCCGCTGGTACCGGCGCTGCTCACAGCCGCTACCTTAAAGAAATACGTCGTCCCGTTGGTTAGTCCGGTACTCGTGTAGCTTGTCCCGGCGACCCCGCTAGCCACCGGCGTACTACCCTCAGCTCCCGCAGAAGTGCCACGATAGACGTTATACGTCGCAGCTCCACTGCTTGCCGTCCAGCTCAGCGACACTTGCCCATTGCCGGATGTGGCGCTCAGATTCGACGGCGCAGACGGAGCACTAACCATTGTGGATCGCTCAAAGATGGCGAAGTCGTAGGGCTGCAAACCAAGAGTGCCCGGCTGCGCGTGCGATTGGCCGCCCGGCGATCCGCTTGGTGTGACGTCTGTCCATGCGTTGCCGGAGGGCACGTTCACGGTTCCGGTAACCGCAGACCCTGAGAAGTTGATCTCGATCAGAAACTCCGTGCTGCCACTCACGCGATCATAGGTTGCTACCTGCGCCGGGGAGGAATTAGTCTCCCATGTGAGGCTGCCCTGTTGCAGTGCCGGATGGGCCATTCGCAGCGCAATCAGCTGCGTATAGAAGCTAGTAAACTTCGCCGCATTAGGTGAGTTCCAGTCAATCATTGTGTGCGTGTTGTTGCCGCTAGCGTCGTTGCCCACCTCCTCGCCGTTATACAGCAGAGGTACACCATTCAGGGTGTAATTGAATACAGCCGCATCCAGTGTGTTGGGAATGCCACCGTAGATCTGGAGATCCTCCCCAAGATCCCAGTCCTGGGTCAACGACATGTGCAGCATGCCCGTCGGCCAGCCTGTCATCTGGTTCTGCCACGTGCTCTCTAAACCTGTCGTGCTGTTGCCGCTGGTGGTTGCCTGCATCAGCGCACTCCGTAGGTTCCAGCCGTAGTCCAGCTCAAACGGAGCCAAGGCCAACTGGCTGTCCTCCTCCTCGCCCAGCATCAGAATGTCGGATTTATTTGCTTCAAGCGAGGTGCGCAACTGCTGCCAAAACGCCTGGGGAATGTTTCGGCTCGAGCCTGGCGGGTCGTCCGCGGTATCGAAGCGAAACCCGTCCACGTTGTAGGTGGTGATCCAGTAGTTCAGCATGTTGTCCATGTAGGTCCACAGCCCATAGCTTTGGTTGCTGTAGTCCAGTTGCACCACATCGGGGAAGTTGAATGCCTGCTCCTCGGAAGCCACGTTGTAGGCGTTGCCGTCGCTGTGCCGGTAGTACTCCGGGTGTTGGGTCGTCAGCGCGTTATCCCAGGACGTGTGGTTCAGCACTTCGTCCTGGATCACCTTCATCCCCAGGCTGTGCGCGGTGTTGCTGAGGTTGGTCAAATCAGCGGAGCTTCCATAGCTCGGGTTAACCGCGTAATAGT
>CAXUCT010000229.1:0-7367 GCA_964249415.1 uncultured Bryobacteraceae bacterium
TTCCTAAGATGACTAGCACAAGGAGTCCGATGGTATAGGACGGGTTGGGGAAGAGCTGCAGGTGATCGCGGATGTCGGCGGGGGTGAACTGCAGGCCGGCCCACACGAGTCCGAGGATGGCTTCGCCCGCAATGAGGCCGGAGGCGGTGAGGACGCCGGCATTTTCGACGCGAGCTTTTTGCGCTTCATTGTAGCGGCGGCGGGCGGCGAGCCAATCTCCGACCCAGCGGATGACGCCACCAACCAACATGGCGAACGTGGTTCCAAAAGGGAGATACATTCCGATTGCGACCAGCATGGGGCTTCGCACCTGCATCAGGATGAATGCAAATCCGAGACAGATGCCGACCAGGACGAGAGGCCAGGGCATATCGCCACCGACAATTCCTTGGGCCAGCAGAGCCATTAGTCCGGCTTGAGGGGCGGGAAGTTGCCGGTCGCCAAATCCGGTGCCGCCGGTCTTGATGTTGCCCTCATGTAGTAACACGAGAGGGAAGTACATGATGAGACTGGCGACTACAACAGCAATGAGCTCGGCGATCTGAATGTTGCGCGGAGTGCCACCGAGTATGTAGCCGACTTTGAAGTCCTGCAGGAGTTCGCCGGCAACGGCGGAGGAGACGCACACCACTGCCGCGACACCGAGCACAGCCGCCACTCCGCCGATGCCCGATACGCCGAGCGAGACCATGAGGAGCGCGGCAACGATCAAGGTGGAAAGAGTGAGACCGGAGACGGGATTGTTCGACGATCCGATTAAGCCGCAGAGATTGCCCGAAACGGTGGCAAAGAAAAAGCCGAGGATCAGCATGACGATCGCGGCGACGATGCCTCCGGTGATCTGGCCGGAAAAATAGATGTAGAGCCCGATCATGACGGCGAACACCACCGCGATCAGGGCGAAGACTACTTTCGAGCTCATGTAGCGTTCGGTACGGCTGAGCGCGGCGGTGTGTTCGGAGCTAAGACGCATGTCGCTGACCGTTTTCTTTAGCGCGGCGATGAGGCTGTTACGCATGCGGAACAAGGTATAAGCGGCGCCGACGAGCATACTGCCGACCGCGATGGGCCGGACGATGTAGCGCCAGACCGCGTCGGCGAGATTGGTCCATCCTGCGTCAGGCGTGCCGGGGGGAAGGAAGGCGTGTAACTGCGGGCCTAAGAAATAGATCAGGAGCGGAACCATGAGCCCCCAGGCGAGTATTCCGCCGGCGAACTGGAGCGACGCCAAGCGCAGGCCAATGATGTATCCGACGCCGATGAAGGCCGGACTGACGCTGGGCGCGTCGAAGGTAGAGGTTCCGCCGGCAGGGAGGAAGTTTGCGGTCCGGTTGCCACCGAGGCGGACGCGACTGAGGCCGAGGCGGCCGACGCCGAGGGAGAACTTAGCGTCGGCGGCGAAAAAGCCGAAGGAGCCCAGCAGGAAAATGAGTCCGCCGAGGCCAATGTTCCAGAAGAGAAACTTCGCTGCTTGTGCGCCGCGCTGGCCGGCTTTGTGGATTTCCGAGGCCGCGAGAGACTCGGGGAAGGGAAGTTCGGGATCTTCGACCATGATGCGGCGGACCAGGGATATAAAGAGGACGCCGAGGATGCTGCCGACCAGGATCAGGACGGTGGATTTCCAATAGGCGACGCGGAAGCCGAAGGATGGCCAGGCGCCGGAGATGAGGAAGGCGGGGATGGTAAAGATGGCGCCGGAAGCGACACCTTCGCCGATGCTGCCACTGGTACGAGCGATATTTTCTTCGAGCAGCGAACCTTTCCAGGCGCGCATGACGGCCATGCTGATGACGGCGGCGGGATAAGTGGCGGCGACTGTCATGCCCGCGCGCAGGCCCAAGTAGGCGTTCGCGGCGCCAAGAACAACTGTCATGCAGAGGCCCAAGAGAATGGCGCGAAGGGTGAGCTCGCGCATCTGCATGTGCTGGGGCACGAAAGGCTGAAAAGGCTTCGCTTGTGTGCTCATGGAGGAGATTGGGTGCTGTTATTGTACGTGGGCGTTACGTGGTCTGCGTCCGCGAAGACAGCTTGCTGATGCGCGCGGCTCAGTTCCGGTGTGCGATGTAAAGAGAACGCGAGGGCTCGATACCATACAAGTGGATGCGATTAGAGTGAAGGCTCTTGTTAAGAAGTACAGCGCGCCGGGGTTGTGGCTGGAGGACATCGCGGAGCCGGAGACGGGTATCAATGACGTGCTGATTCGCGTTTCGCATACGGGCATTTGCGGCACGGACTTGCATATATATGAGTGGGACGATTGGGCGCGCTCGACCATTCCGGTGCCGATGGCGATTGGGCATGAGTTCGTGGGGGAGATCGTCGAAGTGGGGTCGAATGTCAACGACTTTCATGCGGGCGAGGTGGTCAGCGGCGAAGGGCATGTGGTATGTGGACGGTGCCGGAACTGCTTGGCGGGGCGGCGGCATTTGTGCGCTCATACGCAAGGCGTCGGCGTGAACCGGCCGGGCGCGTTTGCGGAGTACATCGCGCTCCCGATGAGTAACATCTGGCGGCACGATGCGGGGATTCAGCGCGACGTGGCGGCGATTTTCGATCCGTTCGGCAACGCGGTGCACACGGCGTTGTCGTTTCCGGTGCTGGGAGAGGACGTGCTGATCACGGGCGCCGGGCCGATCGGTTTGATGGCGATTCCGGTGGTGCGCCATGCGGGAGCAAGGCACGTGGTAGTTACGGATCTGAATCCGTACCGCCTGGACCTGGCGCGCAAGCTAGGCGCGACGCTCGCGATAGACGCCGGCGAGACATCGATTGCACAAGCGCAGAAGCAATTGGGAATGCAGGAAGGCTTTGATGTGGGATTAGAGATGTCAGGGAATCCGGCGGCGTTCCGTGAAATGATTCTGAACATGAGTCACGGCGCGAAGATTGCGATGCTGGGGATACCGGCGAAGGAGATGCCGATTAACTGGCGGCACGTGATCTTCAACATGCTCACGATTAAGGGCATCTATGGGCGGGAGATGTACGAGACCTGGTACAAGATGGCGGTGATGCTTGATTCCGGGCTGGATATAACGCCGGTGATTACGCATCGTTTCGCTTACGGGGATTTTGAGCAAGGGTTTGAAACCATGCGTTCGGGAAAATCGGGAAAGGTCATTCTCGACTGGACGCATGTGCAGTAGCGACGGAGTTGCTGCGCGGCGGGACCGATGAAGACTAGCATTTTCGATTTGTTCAAAGTGGGGATTGGCCCGTCGAGCTCGCATACAGTGGGGCCGATGAGAGCGGCGGGGCGCTTCGCGGCGGGGCTTGTGAGCAGCGGCAAAAGCGAGAACGTGGCGCGGATCGTGGTGGAGCTGTTTGGATCGCTAGCGCTGACGGGAATTGGCCATGGTACGGATCGGGCGGTTCTGCTTGGATTGATGGGCGAGAAGCCGGAGGAGGTGGATCCGGCGCAGGTAGAGGCTCTGCTCGAAGAGATCCGACGGACGAAGGAACTGCGGTTGCCGGGTGGGCCCGCGATCACGTTCGATGAATCCAGCGATCTTCTCTTTCGCGTGGGGCAGGTGTTGCCCGGTCATTCGAACGCGCTGCAGCTCTCGGCTTTCGATGCGGGGGGCGTTTCCTTCGCGAGAGAAACGTATTATTCGATCGGTGGCGGGTTCATCGTGAAGGAAGGCGACCCTTGGCCGGGAGATGTTCCGCCGTTGGATGTACCGCATCCATTTTCAAACGGCGCAGAACTGCTGGAGCAGGCAGAAACGAAAGGACTGCCGGTGTGGCGGATCATGTTCGAGAACGAGAGCGCGCTTTCCTCGGAGGAGAACGTTCGGGAGGGCATTCGCCGGATCTGGCGCGTGATGAATGAGTGCATTGAACGCGGATTGCACACGGAGGGCATTCTTCCGGGCGGCCTGAATGTGCGCCGGCGGGCGCCGGGGCTGTACGAAACGATTCAAGCGCAATCGCCGGACGACCCGCTGCGGGCGATGGACTGGGCAAATGTGTTTGCGATGGCGGTGAACGAGGAGAATGCCGCAGGCGGGCGCGTTGTCACTGCGCCTACTAACGGCGCCGCTGGGCTGGTTCCCGCGGTAGCTCGATACTATCTGGAATCTGTACCGGGATCGTCGGAAGAAGGCTTGCTGCGGTTCTTCCTGACCGCGGGAGCGATCGGCATTCTTTATAAGGAGAACGCATCGATTTCCGGGGCGGAGGTCGGATGCCAAGGCGAGGTAGGGGTGGCGTGTTCTATGGCGGCCGGGGGACTAGCGGGAGCTCTGGAAGCGAGCAACGAGGTGGTGGAGCATGCGGCGGAGATCGGGATGGAACATCATCTTGGGATGACGTGCGATCCGATTGGCGGCTTGGTTCAAATTCCCTGCATCGAGCGCAACGCCATTGGGGCAGTGAAGGCAATTAACGCTTGCCGTATGGCGATGCAGGAATCAGGCGGGCACAAGGTGTCGCTTGATCAGGTGATCCGGACGATGTATCAGACGGGCCTTGATATGCAATCGCGCTACAAGGAAACAGCGCTGGCGGGGTTGGCTGTGAATGTGAAGGATTGTTGAGGAGCGGAAGAGATCATGTACGCGGCCGTGCAGGGCTACCTAAGCGAAAAGATTACGGAGATCGAGAAGGCCGGGACTTTCAAGCGCGAGCGGCTGATTGAGAGTCCGCAGCAAGCGGAAGTGCGGGTGCAAAGCGGCGCTTCTGTTTTGAATCTATGCGCGAATAATTATTTGGGCCTGGCGAATCATCCGGCGGTGGTGGAAGCGGCGCGCCGGGCTTTGGACGAATGGGGCTTTGGATTGGCGAGTGTCCGGTTTATTTGCGGGACGCAATCGATTCATAAGCAGTTGGAAGCGCGGCTGAGCGAATTTTTGGGGACCGAGGATACGATCCTGTACGGCTCGTGCTTCGATGCGAACGGTGGATTGTTCGAGACCCTGCTGGAGGCGGAAGACGCGATTATTTCGGATGAATTGAATCACGCTAGCATCATCGATGGCGTGCGGCTGTCGAAGGCAGCGCGGTTTCGCTACAAGAACGGCGATATGTCAGACCTGGAAGCGAAGTTGAAAGAGGCGAGCGGCGCGAGGAACAGGCTGATTGCGACCGACGGAGTGTTCAGCATGGATGGCTACATCGCGAAGCTGCCTGAGATCTGCGATTTAGCGGAAAAGTATAACGCCCTGGTGATGGTGGATGATTCGCATGCCGTGGGGTTTATGGGGAAGTCCGGGCGGGGCACGCATGAGTTTCACAATGTAATAGGCCGGGTGGATATTCTGACGGGCACCTTGGGAAAGGCGCTGGGCGGCGCAAGTGGAGGTTATACGAGCGGGCGGAAAGAGATCATTGCGCTACTTCGCCAGCGCTCGCGTCCGTACTTGTTCTCGAATTCCGTGGCGCCACCGATTGTGGCCGCGTCGATCAAAGTGCTGGAACTGCTGACAGAGACTTCCGACTTGAGGGAGCGCTTGTTTCGGAATACGAAGATGTTCCGGGAACGAATGGTTGCGAATGGTTTCCACGTTTTGCCGGGCGAGCATCCGATTGCGCCGGTGATGTTGGGGGATGCGGCGCTTGCCACGCGCATGGCGGACCTTCTGCTGAAGAAGGGGATTTACGTGGTGGGATTTTCGTATCCAGTGGTGCCGCAGGGCAAAGCTCGGATTCGAGTGCAAGTGTCGGCTGCACACACGCTTGAAGAATTAGAGATGGCGGTTGAGAAGTTCGCGGAGAGTAAACGCGAGCTGGGTATTTGAACATGTGTCGCGGGGCCACATCCGTTTTGCTTTCCGTGGCGGCGCTGATGGCAGCGCAGCCTTGGAGCAAGGATCCCCAGCAGTGGACTGTGCAAGATGCGCGGCACGTTTTGCTGGATTCGCCCTGGTCGCAACCGGCGAACGCAGTGTTCGGAACGGAACCGGCTCCGGAGGATGTACCGCCCGCACCCTTGCCGGGCGCGGCAGAGGCGGGAGTGGCGGGTCCGCGACCCAATTCGGGTGCTGGGTGGGATGGAGGTCCGGGCAAGAACACACGCGGTCAACCACCAAGGTTGCCGGTAACGGTGCGATGGGACAGCGCGCTACCGGTAAGACAAGCGTTACTTCGGCTGCCTGCCAGTGACCGTGAAAGTAACGATGTGTACACACCGGCGCAGATCGAAAGGGATTACATCCTTACTGTGACCGGACTGGTGCCGGCGGGCCGGTACAGAAGCGCGGGCCAGTTGCCGACGGAGTCAGCAAGCAGCAGCGACGAGGAGGGCTCAAAAATCGATCTGCAGGATCCAGAGCCGATGCTTGAGAGCCTGATGGGGTCGTCGCGATTAGTGATGCGTGATCGGTTACCGATTCGCCCGATCTTTAGCTTGGCTGGGGAACGTGAACGGCTTCGCCGGCGGCTTGGGTTCCTGCGATACCGGCGGCAAGCTTCAGAACATCGTCTACGTTGATGGGTTTGGACAAAAAGCCATCCATGCCGGAGGCAAAACAGCTATCGCGGTCCACAGCGAGGGCATGCGCGGTAATGGCGTAGACGGGAACGTGGGAGGCATGCTTCTCGGTAGCGCGGATGATGCGGGTGGCTTCAAGACCATCCATGTCCGGCATTTCAACGTCCATCAAAATCAGGTCGAAGTTTTCGTGGGCAAACTTCTGGACTGCTTCTTTGCCGTTGACGGCAGAGGCGACACGGTGTCCGGCAGATTCGAGAACCTTCGTGACCAGGCGGCGATTCACAGCGTTGTCTTCGGCGACCAAAATGGAAAGGTGCGTTCTGGGCGAGGCAACTGGCGCGAAGAGGGGGATGTCGTTCTCGGCGAGCTGCTGGGATTTACGGAACCAGGCGGTGAACTGAAAGGTGGTGCCAGCGCCCAGCTGGCTTTGGAACTCCATTTTGCCGCCCATCAGATCGACGAGCTTGCGGGAGATGGCGAGTCCGAGGCCAGTCGAGCCGAAGCGATCCGACGGAGCGCCCTGAAGGGCGAAGGGCTCAAACATGAACTTCTGTTTGTTGAGCGGGATGCCGATTCCGGTATCGGCGACGGAGATCCGGACCAGAAAGGCATCGGTGGATTTCGACTCGAGGGTGGCGGAGAGCATCACGCCGCCGGAACTCGTGAATTTCACAGCATTATCGAGAAGATTGAAGACGACGTGGCGCAAGCGCGTGGGATCGCCACAAAGCAACTGGGGAATTTGAGGGTCGATGTTCTCGCGAACAACGAGACCCTTGGCGGTAGCTTCCGGCTGAACGATTTTACTGGCCGAGCGAATGCATTCGGCGAGAGAGAATTCGCGTTCATCAAGCTGGAGGCGGCCTGCTTCCACGCGCGAGAACTCCAGAACGTCATGCACAATGTGCAGCAGCCAATCGGCAGAGGTGCGGAC